>DAIMFY010000015.1:0-5312 GCA_036724295.1 Gemmatimonadales bacterium
GCCACCGCGAGCGCCTTCGCCACCCAGCCGCGCAGTTCCTCCGCGTCCTCGAGCAGCTCTTCCGGCACCTGATAGTACTGCATCGCCTCACCATGCTCCCCGCCAGGACGGAACGGCCCCATCCCCGCCGCCTCGAAGTCAGGGCGGTTGGTGTCGTCCACCTTGAAGTAGAGCATGTCGTCATCCATCAGCGCAAAGAAGCGATCGCTGCCATAGATCCCCACTCCGCCGAACATGTTTCGCGCGCGGATGTTGGGTGTCACCCGGCTCAATTGCTCGAGGACAAAGGTGCGATAGGAAGGGGAGACGGGCATGGGGGGCCAGGGGATAGGGACGAGGAATAGGGTTGAAGGCACAGTTCACAGCTCACAAATAACTTACCCACCAGTCCGTCCGCCGTGCCTTCACCCGGGCATACCAGCGGCAGACGGGATAGAGCGAGGCCACCACTCCGGCCCAGATCAGGTAGATCACCGGCAGGCTGGCGGGCCAGCCCGCCGGAGCCGTGAAGGGGAAGCGGTCCAGGCTGGGCGACTGAAACAGTCCGCTCACATCGCCAAAGCGAATCCAGGCGGCCGCCACTGCCAGCAGGTGGATGAGCAGGAAGTGCAGGATGAAATAGAACAGCGGAACCTTGCCATAGACCAGCGCCGGCCGCAGCCACCGCGGGCATCCGCCGTCAAAGGCGCGAAGCAGCAGCAACGCCGGCCCCAGCGTCATCAGCAGGAAGAGCAGTGACGGTGGATACTTGTTGGCGTTGATGAACGAGAGCACCGTGAACACCGGCGTCTCCTGCCCCGACCATGGCACCGGATCGCCATAGATGTTGATGAACCGGAGGATCACGAATCCTGCCGTGAGTCCCACTCCCAGCCCCAGCAGCCACTTCCTCCGCCGCTCGGCGTCCCAGTGATAGACCTGCCCCAGCACGTAGCCGAGCGCGGTCACGCCCACCCAGGGTATCAAAGCGTACGACACCAGCACCACATGCCGCGCATTGTTGATCAGGAACCCGGGTCCATGAAGGACATTCCACACCGGTGCGAGCGCTCCGAAGGATGCGGCCTGGATTCCATCCAGCAGGTTGTGCCCCGCAATCATCACGCTCCCGATCACGGCGATGAGCCAGGTGGGCAGGTAGATCAGGCCGGCAAGCACGATCATGCTCCAGCCCAGCGCCCAGAGCACCGTGATGATGGTGACCTTGTAGTCGAAGTTGAACTGCAGCAGGAACCGCATCACCGTGAGCTCGAGCACGATCAGCCAGAGGCCGCGAGTGAGGAGAAACCGCGCCAGGCCATTCCGGCTCCGTCGCTGCCCGCTGAACCAGGCGCCGGTGCCCGTCAGGAGGAAGAACACCGGCGCGCAGATGTGGGTGATCCACCGCGTGAGGAACAGGCCCGGCGTCGTGGTGGCGAGGTTGGTGGGATCGGCGCCGAGGGTGCCGAAGAAGTCGCGCACGTGATCGAGCGCCATCAGGATCATGATGATCCCGCGGACCAGGTCAACCGATTCAATGCGGACGCGCCGGGCTGCTGGATGCTGGGGCATGGGTGACCAGCATCGTACGGCTGCCCCGGGTGCCGGGCAACTCTGGCGGGACGAACGGTTCCACCAATGACACAGATGACGCGGATGACCTGGCGCGCTGGAAAGACCTCGCGCAGCGCTGCCAGGGATCTGGAGGGTCGGGAGATGAGAGTGTCCTTGGAGGCCCGATGACCAGCTGGATCGAGGAGGAGAGCGGCAGAAACCGCGATCGCGGCTCAGTTATATTACGGAGGTACGCTACCGAGAACGATTATCAGCCCTTGGGGCATCCCGGAGGCAGATCTTGATGACTGTGCCGCCGGCCGACCAGGCCGGCACGGAACTACCGCGCCGGCAGCTGTCCAGGCGCCTGCTTCAGGTCGGGTTTCTCTTTTTCCTTGCCAAGGGCGTGGCGTGGCTGATCCTGGGATGGCTGGCATGGAAGGCAGCATGAGCGGTTCCGAGCCGCAGTTTGCCAGCGAGCAGATCATGGACCTGCTCAAGGGTGCCACCGCGGTGCAGCATCATGATGCCGAGCGGCGCCGTCTCCAGCGTGAACTGATCTCGGGCCGGCTGCCGAAGGCGGAGTACACCGTGTGGCTGGGCCAGATGCTGCTGCTGCATGAAGCGCTGCTGGAGGAAATCCATCGCGGCCGTTCGTCCGAACCGAAGCTCGACGCCATTGTTCGTGACGAGGGGCATCACGTGGCCAACCTGCGAAGCGATCTCGCCGCCCTCGGCGGCGCGCCGGATTCCGTCGTTCCCCTCCCCTCCACTGCGCGCGCTATCGCCGACATTCGCGCAGCCGCCCAGTCCGGGCCGCTCACGCTCCTGGGCTACAACTACGTGCTCGAAGGCAGCATGAACGGCAACCGCTTCATCGCGCGAGCCATCCTCAAGCAGGGCGAGCACGCGGCGGTGCGCTATCTCGATCCGTATGGCGAGGAGCAGCCGGCCAGTTGGGCCGCATACCGCAGCCGGATGAGTGCCGCGGGCATCAGCGAGACTCAGGCCGAGCGCATTGTCGCAGCGGCCAAGGAGCTCTTCTCGGCGATCGCCGGGATGAGTGATGAGGTGATGCGGAGCGCGTAGGGACGCGGCATGCCGTGTCCCTACGCGCTCCCTGTTCCTACTCTCCCAGTTCCCACACCGTATACACCATCTCCTGCACATCGAGCAGCGGGATCTGCAATCCATCGCCTGATGGTTGCAGCGCTTCGCCGCGTGGCGGCTGGGGTGGCTTGCCCTCGCTGACATGGCTGGCGCTTACCCTGGCCTCCTGAAATCCCGCGAACATTCCGTACGGCTGGTTGGTGACCGTCACGAGACCGTGAAGGTGACCGCCGGCAGCGGCCGCCAGCGCCTCCGCGCGCCCTCGCGCCCGGGCAAAGGCCAGGGCGCTGGCCTGGTGCTGCACCGCTTCCCGGCAGGTGCAGTCAAAGTCGCTGCGATCGATGCGGAGGACTGGATGATTGCGCAGCTGAACGAGCACCGCCGTGATCACGGGCCGCCCGGTGAGCGTCACATCAACCTTGCGGGTGCGCTGGGCACGATCGGGATTGTCGTCGCTGTTGTACATCATCCAGGACGGCATCGCGCTGAAGCGGAGCGGGACATTGGCTGCGCCAGCCTCGCTGAGGAGGGTCTTCAGGTCGGCAACGGCCTTGTCGTCTTCGGGTTGCTGCGCGTTCCCCGGCGCGGCGCCGAGGAGCCAGGACAGGGTGAGTGTCACGGAATCGGCGGGAACCTGGAGCGTCGCCTGGGCGCTCACTGTCACGGTTGGTGCCGCCTGTTGCTGGGCCAGTGCGACCCCCGGGATCGTCGCCATGGCGCCCGCCATCAAGGTTGAACCTGCAACAACGAGATGTCGCATACGCCGCTCCGGTAAGAGGTGATTCATATCTCGCATCTGCACATGACCGGCGCGACGCCGACAGGATGGCGAATCGATGACGAGCGCGTGTCGCTTCGGTGTCCGGTTTCAGGCGGGAGATGCGCCGGTGGGCGAGATTCGCACGAAGCCACGAGAAGCACGAGTCGCGGATCTCCGGCGTCCGGCGCTGCCGGTACTATGCTTGGAGGGGACCAGGAAAGGGGACACTCGATGCGCGTGAACCGCACCGTGCTGCTATTGCTCATCTCGCCGCTCGTGCTTGCCGTGGCGGCGGCCTGCATCCAGTGGGGTGTCGCTGGCCTGCCGGTCGTCGTGCCGCCAGCGGAAGCGATGGGCCCGGCCGGCTTCCCGGGCTGGGTCCGGCTCACCCACTTTGTCAATTTCCTCTTCCTGACCCTGCTGGTCCGGAGCGGCCTGCAGATCCTGATGGATCACCCCCGGCTCTACGGCAACGTCCACTGCACGCCCGGAACGGAGTGGCTACGGCTCACGCCGGTCACGGTGCCGACCGATCGCGTCTGGACCGCCAAGCAGGACTCCCGGCATCTGTCGCCGTGGATCGGGCTGCCGGGCTACCGCCACACGGTCGGCATGGCTCGGCACTGGCACTTCCTGAGCGTGCTGTTCTGGGTGCTGAGCGGTGCCACGTACCTTGTCCTGCTATTCGCGACCGGCCGGTGGGAACGTCTCGTGCCGACCTCCTGGCAGGTCGTGCCGGACGCATGGGCGGTGTTCGTGCACTACGCCACGCTGCATCTGCCGCCAGAGCCGAACGGGTTCTACGCCTACAATGCCTTGCAGCAGCTGGGCTATTTCGGCGTCGTGTTCATCCTGGCCCCGCTCGCCATCCTCACCGGTCCATCGATGTCGCCCGCCTTGACGGCTCGGTTCAAGTGGTATCCGAAGGTTCCGGGGAATCGCCAGATCGGCCGGTCGCTCCATTTCCTGGTCATGTGCGGCTTCGTGGCGTTCCTGGCCATCCACGTGACGATGGTGATCCTCACCGGTCTCCTGCGCAACATGAATCACGTGGTGCTGGGCACCGATGCGACGCGCCCGTTGGGCCTTGCGCTGGGGCTCGCCGGCATTGCCGTGGTCATCCTGGTGAATATCTGGGCCAACTGGGCGGCGTGGCGCCAGCCGAGACGGGTGCAGCATGCGTCACGGGCAATGGTAAGTCCGGTCATGCATTTCCTGCTGAATCGGGCGGCGCCTGTCGCCCAGTTCGGGCCGGACGATATATCCCCCTTCTTCTGGGTCAACGGCGAGATGCCCACGTCAGACGAGTGGAAGCAGCTGGCGTCGGACGGATATCGGGATTATCGGCTACGCGTGTACGGAATGGTGGACAACCCGGTGGAACTGTCGCTGACGGAGCTTCAGTCCCTGGGACAGCGCGACCAGGTCACCCTGCACCATTGCATCCAGGGCTGGTCCGGCATCGCGGAATGGACCGGGCTACCGGTGGCGGAACTGCTTCGGCTGGTTCGGCCCAGGCCAGGTGCGGGCGCCGTTGTCTTCTATTCATTCGCGGATGGCCAGGCGCTGATGGAACCTGAGAAGCGCGGGCAATACTACGACAGCCTCTCGCTGGACAATGCGCGGCACCCGCAGACGCTGCTGGCGTGGGGCATGAACGGAGCTCCGCTCACCGCCCTGCACGGCGCCCCGCTCCGGCTACGGGTAGAGAACCAGCTCGGCTTCAAGATGGTGAAATGGATCAATGCGATCGAAGTGGTCGCTGACGTCCGAAGCGTGTACCAGGGCGAGGGAGGGTTTGCCCAGGACAACGAGTACTTCGGGGGGCTGGCGAATATTTAGGGGCTGAGGGCTGAGGTCACGAAAACACGAAAGGTACGAAAGCACGAAAACTGCATTTCACACGAAA
>DAIMFY010000015.1:5412-16907 GCA_036724295.1 Gemmatimonadales bacterium
TTGGGCTCAGCGTCATTCTTGAAGTACCGCCCTACTTGTACGCGGTGCTTTCTGGCATCGAGATCCACGATGACAGTCAGACCCAAGGATCCGGGTTGCCACCGGGCGAAGCCCTCTACCCACCGCCGGTCATGCGCACAGCCGATGAGGCGCTTGCGAGCGTGGCAGAGCTTCCATTCCATCACGACCGTCGGGATCCTGGCCGGCCGCCAATCAGCGGTCCAGGTGCTCATCCACGGCTCGGGCCAGATAACCAGGTCCTTCTTGGCAGCGCCCTTCTGGCCTACGCCCGGTGGCTGGGGCACCCCAACTTCGATGCCAATCTGGGTCGGATGCTGGAAGAACCCGGTAGGGCAGCGAGCCAGCAGATGGCCATGCGCGAACCAATTGACGCAGTCGTTCTCCTTGCCGCGCCAGCCGGATGTTGCCAGCTCCTCGGCGAAGGCGGTGAACGCCTCGCGAAGCATCGGCTCGAGTGAATGCTCCTCAGACTTCGTCATTCGCCGAGCCGAAATAGATGAACTCGCCGGATTCCTTCGACACCAGCACGATCTGGCTGGACTGCAGGGCGAGGTGAGGGGAACTTACGTAGGCGATCCAGCAGTCCTCCAGGCCCGTCGTCATCGCTGGCCAGTATATAAGGGTTGGAGGTGGGTCCGCTTCATGGAGGTCGAGCACCACCTCGACGCTTGGCTCGCAAGAGCAGGCCGTTCCGAACGTCGTGTGGCCCGGAACTACCATAGGCTCGAATGTGTGCGGCTTCCGACGCCGGGAGGCTGTGCTCAGCTGTGACTGCGCAGGCTCGCTCATAGGCATCCATCACCGCGACCCTGAAGGTGCCTTGGCCAAGCCGCGGCCGGCTGAGTAGCCGAACCCGCAGATCACGTCATACGGCGCTTTTGACTTGAATAAAGAAGGGAGAGAATCCGGGTGCGCCGAAGGCGCGCTGAGCCGACGGCTTCCAGAAACTTGCTTCCTCGAGCCCGGGACGTGCCCGGAGATGTGTATACCAGCCAAAATCGGCAACGGCGACCGTGCCCTGCATCAGTGGCCCTGAAGACTGCGATTCCAGAAGTGGAGATTCATGGTCGATTGCTTCAGATGAATGCTCGATACCAGCCCGACTGATCACGAGCTTCGGCTACCCGATTGCTTCGTCGCGCCCGATGGGCGCTCCTCGCAATGACGCTTGAGCGCAATGTCGCCGCGGCGACACCTGCCGACCCCAGCTTTCGCAGGGGTGACGGCGGCTCTCAGCGGCGCCCGCGTCCCTACCTCACCCCTAACCCCTCCGCCGTCTCCAGCACCACCACCGGCACCCCGGCCGCCTCGATCCGTCCCCTGCCCTCCCCTTGCCGGTCTACTACCGCGAGCACGCCGAGGACTTCCCCGCCCTGATCCCGGGCGGCATCCACCGCCCGGAGCGCCGAGCCACCGGACGTGATGACGTCCTCGACCACGACGACCCTGGATCCCGGGCTGAAGTTGCCCTCGATCAGCCGGCCGGTGCCGTGTTCCTTGGGGTTTTTCCGCACGCTGAAGGCATCTACGATGGGTCGACTGCCAAAACTTGCCGCCGCAATGGCATAGGCCACAGGGTCGGCACCCATGGTGAGTCCGCCGACGGCGTTCGGGGTCCACCCTGCCCCACGGATGGCCGCCAGGCCCAGCTTCCCGATCAACACCTGGCCTTCGGCGCTCATCGTGGTGAGCCGGCAATCGATGTAGTAGTTGGAGGTCTGGCCCGAGGCCAGCGTGAAGTTACCGAACCTGACACTGCGCTCCAGGAGCAGCGCCCGGAGGCGAGCCCGCTCCTGCTCCAGCCCCATCAGCTGCGGCCAAAGAGGGATGTCAGGAACCCGCCCTTCTTCTTTTCTTCCCGGGCAGCGGCGCAGAAGGCTTCCGTGAAGTCATCCACGGTCTGGTACCGCTCGGCCCGGTCCCGTGCCAGCCCCTTCATGACAGCCGTCTCCACCGCAGGCGAAAACTTCATCCCCTTGACCGCCTGGTTCAGCGGGACCGGATTTTCCTGTAGTAGTTGCTGAAACAACTCCCTAGGGTTCTTGCCCGTGAACGGCAAGACGCCGGTCAGCAGGTAGTACGCGATCGTGGCCAGGCTGTAGACGTCGGCCTGTTCGCCCACCAGCTCGCCCGACAGTGTCTCTGGGGCGACGTACTGGAGCGTCCCCACAAAGAACCCCGCCCGTGTGAGCCGCTCCTCCGGACTCACCTCGGCGTCCCGCGCGATACCAAAGTCCAGGAGCTTGGCTTCCTGGGTGGCGGGATTGTACATGATGTTGGCCGGCTTGAGGTCCCGGTGGATGATGCCGGCCTTGTGGGCCGCCCCCAGCGCCCCGCCGATCTGCTCCACGATGGTGGCGGCCAGCGTGGGCGCCACATTGCCGGCCCGCTGGATGAAACTGGCCAGCGGCTCCCCTTCGGCCCACTCGAGCGCGAGATAGTGAACCCCGTCGGACTCGCCATAATCGAACGTCCGGACGATCTTTGGGTGCACCACGCGCTTGCCGTACTCCGCCTCGCGGAGGAAGCGCTTGATGGCCACCGGATCCTGCGCCAGCCGGGGGCGCAGCACTTTCACCGCCGCCGTGCCCCGCTCCGGATGCTCGGCGCGATACACGGTGGCAGTTCCCCCCTCGCCGATATGCTTGACGAGGCGGTAGCCCGCAATAGTGCGGCCGAGATGATTGTCGGAAGTGGACATCGGCTTGCCAAGCTAGCGGGAAAATGAAGGGCCGGCAAGAAGGAGAGTCGTAGGTCGTAAGTCATATGTCATATGACCTGCGACTTACGACCTACGACCTACGACTCGCATTGGAGTTCCGCGCATGCACCGTCCCTACACCACGGCCGCCCTGCTCGCCCTGCTCGCCGTGCCATCCTGTGGCAGCTGGAAGCGCGTCGGCACCGATACCGAACCGAAAACGACCTCCGAGACGCTCTCGGACCTGCTCGATACCCAGACTTTCTACCGGCGCATCGGCCGGCTGTCGCCGACTGGCACGATGCACTGGGTGGGCAGCGTGGCCTACGCCGCCGGCCCCCGGGATTCGACCAACGCAGTCGTTGGCATCTCGCTGCAGAACAGCATGCTTGCCTTCCAGCGTGAGGGCGACGGCTTCGTCGCGCGCTACACGGTGGACCTCGGCTTCAGCCGGCCCGGCGCCGCGCCGGTGGCGGTGAGCCGACAGGAAACGGTCCGGGTGGCGTCGTTCAAGGAAACCCAGCGATCGGACGAGAGCATCCTCTTCCAGCAGACGTTCCTGCTGCCGCCCGGCGACTACACCCTGAAGGCCGCCCTGCGTGATCCAGCCACCGGCAACGCCGGCGCAGTGGAGCGGAGCGAGACGGTGCCGGCGTTCGGGGCAGGGAGCTTCACCGCGCCGCTCCTGGTCTATGCGGTGCGGGGGCGGGGAAGCCTCGATGACACCCTCTCCCTGGTGCTCAACCCCCGCGGCTCCGTGCTCTTCGGCGGCGACAGCCTGCTGGCCTACGTCGAGGGATACGACTTCCCGGGCCCCACGACGCTGCCGATCACCATGACCAACGAAGAGGATAGCCTGGTCTTCTCCGGCTCGGTCCGGTTCCAGGGCGGCCGGCCGGTCGAGGGCCAGGTCCTCAAGCTTCATCCCGACAGCACGGCGCTTGGCCCCATGACGCTCGCCATCGGCGATAGCGCAACCGGGAAGTCGACTACGGCGGTCGTGGCTTTCTCGCAGGCGTGGGTGGTGGCCAACTACGACGACATCGCCGAACTGCTGCGGTACTTCGGGCGCCAGGCCGCAATCGATTCCATCAAGAAGGCGCCGGTCGCCGAGCGGCCTGCCATGTGGGTCAAGTTCTGGCGCGAGACCGATCCCGATCCGTCCACGCCGGAAAATGAGGCCTTCAACGCATATTTCACCCGTATTGCCATCGCCAACCAGCGGTTCAAGACCGAGGGGATCGAGGGCTGGCGGACCGACCGGGGCGAGGTCTTCGTGGCCCTGGGAGAACCGGACGAAACCTACGAAACCCAGCCGGGCAGGGTCGGGGGCAGGGTATTGCAGTGGGCGTATACCAACCTCCGCCTGGTGCTCTATTTCGTCGACGAAAACGGCTTTGGCCGCTACCGCCTCGACCCCGGCTCCCGCTCGGATTTCCTGCGGGTGCTGGAGCGGTTGAGGAGGGAGTAGGGCAGGACGGGCAGGACGGGCAGGACGGGCAGGACGGGCAGGATGGGCAGGTTTTCGCAGGCCGTACCCCGAACGCGGGAATCCGGGAGGGTTCACCCGGGCTGAGGTGCTCTGCCCGAGTCTTGCATGGACCCAGGCGTTCGCCGGAGTGACGGTCGGACGAGCCTCGGCGTGCCCATCCCGCCCATCCTGCCAGCCCATCTTGCCCATCCTGCCCATCCCGCCCATCCTTTCGAGCCATGCCCACCCAGCGCCCGAAACTCTACCTCATCGACGGCTACGCGCTCATCTACCGCGCGTTCTTTGCCATGATCGCCCGGCCGCTCCGGACGGCGCGGGGCGAGAACACGTCAGCGGTCTGGGGCGTGGTGAGCTTCCTGCTCCGCCTCCGCGAGAAGTACAAGCCTGACTACCTCGCGTGGGTGCATGACATGGGCACCTCGTTCCGCGAGGAGCGCTACCCGGAATACAAGTCCACCCGTGACAAGCTGGACGACGAGCTCCAGGCCGACTTCGACAGCGCGCTCCAGCGGGTCGGCCAGCTGCTGGCCGCCTTTCGCATCCCGCTGGTCGGCGTGCCGGGCTATGAAGCCGATGACGTGATCGGTACGCTCGCCCACCGCGCCATGCCGGAGCACGGCGTGGAGGCGGTGATCGTGTCGGGCGACAAGGATTTCTACCAGCTGATCGGGCCGGGCGTCTCGCTGCTCAACCCCGGCCGCGGCGGCCCCGCTGGCGTCGATGAAGTCTGGGTCGACGAGACCAACGCCTCCGAGCGCCTCGGCGTCCCGCCGTCACAGGTGATCGATTTCCTGGCCCTCGTGGGCGATACCAGTGACAATGTGCCCGGCGTGAAGGGGGTAGGGGAGAAGACCGCGCAGAAGCTGCTCCAGGAATACGGCAACCTCGACGAAATCCTGGCGCACGCCGCTGACATCAGTGGCAAGCGACCTCGCGAGGCGCTGCTCGCCAGCGCCGACAACGCCCGGCTCTCCCGCGAGCTGGTGACCATAATGCTCGACGTGCCGGTGGAGTTCGACCTCGCATCCATGGCACTGGAGGACGCCGACGTTGCCGCGCTCATCCCGCTGCTGACGGAGCTGGAATTCTACTCGCTGGTCAAGCGGTTTAATCCGCAGATTGCGCCGATTACGCAGATTGATCGGGAGTCATCTGGGGAATCTGCGGACCTATCGGTTATGGCTGCCGAGACGAGAGTCGTTGGCATCATCACCGATCCCGCCGAACTCCCACCCCTGGTTGAGCGCCTTCGCGCTGCGCCCATCGTTGCCTTCGACACGGAAACTTCCTCGCTTTCGCCCCGCGACGCGGAGTTGATCGGGCTCTCCCTCGCACTCAGCCCCACTGAGGTGTGGTATCTCCCATTCGGGCACCGGCCTCCCCCCGGTGACCTCGCGGCGCCGTCGCCAGTCTGCAACCTGCCGCCCATCAGCGATCCGGCGCTGGCCGGCATTCGCGGCCTGCTGTCTGACCCGGCGGTGCCCAAGGCTGGCCACAACGTCAAGTACGACATCGAAGTGCTCCGCCGGGCCGGCATCACGGTGCGCGGGGTAACCTACGACTCGATGCTCGCGAGTTTCGTGATCGACCCGGGCCGGCGCTCGCATGGTATCGATAACCTGGCGCTCGAGCACCTCGGCGTCACCATGCGCACGTACAAGGAACTGGTGGGGAAGGGGAAGGCGGAAATCCCGTTCGCATGTGTCGCGGTCGAGGTCGCCGCGGACTACTGTGGCGCCGACAGCGCCACCGTGCTGGCGCTCCGCGACTTCTTTGCGGCGACGCTCGAGAAGACCGGGATGACCCGGGTGCTGGAAGCGATCGAGATGCCGCTGGTGCCGGTGATCGCCGACATGGAGTGGGAGGGGATCCGGATCGACGTGGGCCTCTTCCAGCAGCTCGCGGCCGAACTCTCCGACGACCTGGCGACGATCGAACGGGACATCGCCGGGATCGCCGGTGAGGACCTCAACATCAATTCGCCCCGCCAGCTGGCGGCGGTGCTGTTCGAGAAGGAGCAGCTTCCGGTGCTGAAGAAGACCCGCACCGGCCCTTCCACCGACGCCGACGTGCTGGAGCAGCTCGCCGAGATGGGGCATGCGCTGCCAAGGAAGATCCTGGACTACCGGGAACTGCAGAAGCTCAAGAGCACGTACGTGGACACGCTTCCGGCCTCCGTGAACCCGCTGACCGGACGGATCCACACCAGCTTCAACCAGGCGGGCGCGGCCACGGGCCGGCTCAGCTCCACCGATCCGAACCTGCAGAATATTCCCATTCGCACGCCGAGGGGCGCTGCCATCCGCCGCGGCTTCATTCCGCGCGAGGGCTGGAAATTCCTGGTGGCGGACTATTCCCAGATCGAGCTGCGCCTCATGGCGCATCTGTCCAAGGACCCGGCGTTCATCGATGCGTTCCGGAAGGGCGGGGACATCCACCGGCAGACCGCCGCCATCATCTTCGGCGTGCCGGTGGAGCAGGTGACCGGCGAAATGCGCGCCCGCGCCAAGACGATCAACTTCGCCACGATCTATGGCCAGGGACCGTTTGCGCTCTCACGCCAGCTTGGCATCACCCAGGAAGAAGCGCGTGAGTTCATTCGGAATTACTTCGTGCGCTTCCAGGGGGTGCGCGACTTTCTCGACCGGCAGGTGGAGCTGGCCAGGGAATTCGGCTTCGTCGAGACCCTCTCCGGCCGGCGTCGCTACATTCCCGAGGTCCGCGACCGCAACTTCAACATCCGCGCCTATGGCGAGCGCACCGCGCAGAACTCGCCCCTGCAGGGTTCCGCTGCCGATCTCATCAAGCTGGCCATGATCGAGATCCACCGGGTACTGCGCGACGAGCGGCTGGAGAGCCGGCTGCTGCTGCAGGTGCACGACGAACTGGTGCTGGAAGTTCCCCCCGCCGAGCTCGATCGCGTCGCCGCCATTGTGCGCGAGCACATGGAAGGCGCCGCCACCCTGGACGTGCCGCTGGTGGTGGAGATCGGGGTGGGGGAGAATTGGCTGGAGGCGAAAGGGTAGACGCAGGACGCAGGACGCTGGACGCGTGCGTCATTGCGAGGGCGCGCAGCGCCCGAAGCAATCGGGTAGCCCTGACACCCGAGCTCGAGCGACCCTATTGCTTCGTCGGAGGGGGGCGGCCGCAGGCCGCCCCTACAGCCTCCTCGCAATGACGCACAGCATCTGTCCCCTCGACTCCTTGACCTGTCGACTCCTTGACCTCTCGACCCTCAATTAATGACCCGTCTCCTCCTCGCCGCCCTCAGCTTCCAGCTTTTCGCCTTCAGCTTTCTGCTCTCAGCTTTCAGCCTCATTCCCGGCACTCTTACCGCGCAGGCCACCCCGGTCCGGGTCTATCTCGATTGCCAGCATTTCGGCTGCGACGAGGACTATTTCGTTCGCGAGATCACTTTTGTCGACTACGTGCGCTCGCCCCAGGATGCCGATGTCCATATTCTCGTGACCCGGCAGGAGACCGGCGGCGGCGGCGACGCCTACTCAGCTTCATTCATTGGCCAGCGCGCCTTTGCCGGCACCCGCGATTCCCTCTCCTGGTTTGCGCCGCAGGGTGCGACTGACGACGAGGTGCGCGAGGGGCTGGCCCGGACGTTCAAGCTGGGGCTGGTGCGGTTCGTGGCGCGCTCCCCCATCGGGCGCAACCTGGTCATCAGCTACCGCGGCCCCGAGCTCGACAGCATGGCGGCTAGCACGCCGGCCGATGATCCCTGGAACTTCTGGGTCTTCCGGGTCGAGGCGCAGACCAACCTCGAGGGCGAATCGCACCAGCAGAGCACCGATCTTGACGGTGGCTTTTCGGCCAGCCGCAATACCGATGACCTCAAGCTGTCGATCGAGCTGGACGGAAGCTACGAGAAGAATTCCTTCGACGTGGACAGTACCGAAACGGTCACCAGCACGCAGAAGGAGTACGGCGCCGAGGCCTCGGTGGTGAAGACCCTGGGGCCGCACTGGGGTGTTGCCGCGGGGACAGCGGCCAACCGCTCGTCCTACAGCAACCGCAAGCTCGGCCTCCGCGCTGCCGCGGGGCTGGAGTACGACATCTTCCCCTACAGCGCGTCGGCTCGGCGGCTGCTCACCATCCGCTACCAGATAGGAACCAACTATTATCGCTACGACGAGCTGACGGTGTACCAGAAGCTGAGCGAGATGCTGGTGGACCACGCGCTCGAGGTCGAGCTGGATGCGACCCAGCCTTGGGGCACTGCTGGCGTGGAACTCCGGGCCCGGCAATATCTCAACGACCTCTCGAAGAATTCCCTGCGCTTCTCCACCGATCTGGAAGTTCGGCTCGTCAAGGGCCTGTCGCTGGAGCTGGATGGCAGCATTTCGCGGGTGCGTGACCAGCTCTATCTCCCCGCCGAAGGGCTGACGCCCGCCGAAATCCTCCTGCAGCAGCAGGAGCTGGCGACGGATTACCGTTATTTCCTCTCCGCCGGCTTCAGTTACAGTTTCGGCTCGATCTTCAACAACGTGGTGAACCCGAGGTTCGGGTCGGGGAGCGCGGATCTGTTTTAGGGGTTAGGGGCTAGGGGTTGGGGGTTAGGGTTGAGAGACGAGCTTCCGCCCTTCTGCCCTAGCCCCTAACCCCTAGCCCCACCCACCCGTTTCGCCCATCTTCCCTATGTCCCCTCCAAGGCGGCTCCCATGTCGGCCCTCTTCCTGACCAGCAGTTCCGATGGCGTTGAGACGCCCTGGATGGGCATGGATTCGCTGCTCGATGCCCTCGAGGCCGGGCTGGTGGATGCCGACGACTACGTCTTTGACCACGCCCGCCAGGCGTGGCAGCCCATCCGGAAGCATTCAGGAATCGTTGCAGCGTGGGATGAACGGATGGGCTTCCGGCCGCCGGAAGACCGGCAGCTGCTGGGCATGGTGCGGCGTCCCGTGGAAGGTTTCCCGGCGCTCTCACCCGAAGGGATCACGCCGATCTCGTCGCCGGCCGTCTCCCGCATCGCGGCTCGCCGAGCAGCGGAATCGCGGTCCGAGCTGCTGCACCGGGCCGTGGGCGTCACCGAGGTGGTGGTAATGGTGGTGCTGGTGGCGATGCTGGGGCTGGGGCTGGTCTGGGTGGTGCGAGGCGTGCTGGGGCTGACGCGATAGTCGGATGGGCGAGATGGGCAGGCGGGGCTAACCCTGCATCACACGCCCATCCCGCCCGTCTGGCCCGGCTTGTCCGTCCTGCCCGCCCTCACCCCCGGCCACCAGTTCCAGCGTCCCGCCAGGTGCATGAATGCCGGGACCAGCACCATGCGGATGATCGTGGCGTCCAGCAGTACCGCGACGGCGAGGCCGAAGCCGAGGAACTGCATCACCAGCACCCGCGCAAAGGCGAACACCCCGAAAACCAGGATCATGATGAGCGCGGCCGAGGTGATTACGCTCGCCGTGGCACTTACGCCCTCCATCGTGGCTTCATCATTCCGGCCGGTGCGGTCGAACGCCTCCTTGATACGGCTGAGGAGGAACACTTCGTAGTCCATGCTGAGGCCGAACACCACGGCGAACACCAGCACCGGCACCACCACGAAGATGGCCGAGGTAGGACCCGAGAGGCCGAAGATCTTCACCCCCACGCCGTACTGAAAGACCAGCACGATCAGCCCGAAGGTGGCGCCCACCGAGAGGCTGTTCATCACGATGGCCTTGAGTGGCACCAGCACTGACCGGAACGCGATCGCCAGCATGATGCCGGTGGCGCCCAGCACCATGAGTACGATCAGCGGGAAGCGCTCCATGAGGTCGTCCTGGAAATCGAGCGCGCTGGCGGCGTAGCCGCCCACCCGGATGGTGGCGTTCCTGAGCTGCCTGGGCGGATGCGAGGCGATGTCCCGCACCCGCCGGACCAGCGCCTGGGTGCTGGTGAGCGATGTGGTGTCGGCCGGAATGAGGTCGAGCAGTGCGACGCGCGAGTCCCGGCTCAGGTAGGCATTGATGAAATCACCGTATTCGGCGCGCGCGCTGTCGAGTTCGCTGTAGAAAGCCGAGAGTTCCAGGATGCTCTTGCGCCCGCCGAGGTCCACGAGGCTTCGCACCTCGCGCACGCGGCCATCGGCCTGGAAGGAATCGCTGAGGGCCATCATGCCGCGGAGCGCGGCTGCCCCCACCGCGTTCTCTCCCGCCGGCATTTCCACCACCACTCGCACCGGCTGGATGTAGCCCGCCACGCCCATCCGCTCCAGCGTCTCGAGGCCGCGTCCCGCTTCGGTAGCCGTGGGCCACCAGTTGCGGGCCGGCAGCCCGATCTTGATGAGCAGCAGCGGCGTGGTAAGCACTGCCACGGCCAGGCCGCCCAGCGTCAGCGCGCGGAGCGGGTGACGGGCCAGCGAGCGGGCCCACTTCTCCCACGCCCTCGGTGAGTGATACCAGGTGAGACGCTTTGCCAGCCACTTGGGACGGTCGATATCCCGCCCGATGATGGCGAGCAGGGCGGGGAGGAGCGTGGTCGAGAGCAGCACCGCGACGGCAACCACCACCAGCCCGCCCAGCCCCACGCTCCGGGTTTCAATGAGCGGCGTAAAGAGCAGTGCGGCAAAGCCGACCACTACCGTCATTCCCGAGGTGACCACGGCGGTGCCGGCGGTGCGGATGGTGTTGATGGCGGCTTCGCGCCGGCGATGGCCCCGCCGCAATTCCTCGCGGAAGCGCGTCACCACCAGCAGGGAGTAGTCGATGCCCACGCCGAGCCCGATCATCGTCGTCATGTTGAGCACGAAGATGGACATCGGTGTCACCCGGGTGAGCAATCCGATGATCGTGAGCGAGACGGCGATGGCCAGGAATCCGATGATCAGCGGCAATGCCGCGGCCACCAGCGCGCCGAATGCGAGAATGAGGATCACCAGCGTGAGCGGCAGCAGCCGTGCTTCACCCACCTTGCTGTCCTCGGCGCTGACGTGCCTCACGTCGAGGTCGAGCGGGGAACGACCGGTGAGGTGCGCCGTGTACTGGTCGCCATCGTGGAACGTGCGCAGCGTGGTGGCCACGGTTTCACGCACCGGCTCGACCAGGTTGGCCACTGTGTCGCTCTCGGTGACCGTCAGCGCCAGCACCAGGAAGGTGATGCGATGGTCCCGGCTCACGAACGTCGAGTCGTGCGTGACGGGCCACGAGACCACGCTGCGGATATACGGCTCGTGCTGGAGCACGCGGGTGAGGCTGTCGAGCACCAGCTGGGGACGGCCGTTATCGAACGGAGCCGGGGCCTCCAGCGTGAGCGCGAAGAAGTCGCTGAGCGATTCGGGGAAACGGGTCTTGA
>DAIMFY010000016.1:0-16386 GCA_036724295.1 Gemmatimonadales bacterium
GTGGGGTTGGGTGCTGAGGCCCCCGGATCGCAGAGGGAGTGCGGAGCCGCGAGATGAGCCTATTCAACATGCGGCCCACTTCGTCGGCCAGGACGTGCGCCGGCTTCACCGAAACAGCGTGGATACGCCGCGCCAGCTCAAGCTGTGTTTGGAGTTCCGCCAGCGATCCGCATGCGACGGAGAGGTGGTGAATGTAGTCACCCCGGTGAAGCCGTCCGTGGCCTTCGGCAATGTTCGAGGGAATTGACACGGCACTGCGGCGCAATTGCTGGCCGAGGCCGTAGGTTTCGTATGCAGGGAGACGTCTCGCGATACCGTACGTAGCCTCTGAAAGCTCCATGGCGCGTTGCCAGGCGTGCAGGTCGCGATGTGAGCGGATCATACGGCCAATATCGGCGATGCCACGCATCTCGATGTACCAAAACATCTCACCCGCGTATCAATTTCGCCCCCGTACAGCCCTAGCCCCTAACCCCTAACCCCTGACCCCTAGCCCCTCTTGTCCGCCCCCAGCCTCTCCCGCAACCTCTCCAGTTCCGCGCGTGCCTCGGCCAGATCCGTATCCACGCGCTCGAGCGAGCGAATGAGGTCGGTCGACTTCTGGTCGCCTTCAACTGGTGCGGGCACCGCAGCGGCGCGCTCACGCCGCTCGCGTGCCGGCACCACCAGGAAAATCCAGCACAGCGCGATCAACGCGAGCGCCAGGAGGGTTCCCTGGGCAATCATCGTCTCGACGGTGGGATACATGCCGAGGGGCGAGAAGTGCGGCGCGCCTGGCACGTAGGTGATGGGCAGGACTCGGCCAGCCTGGAGCTCCGCAATGCCCTTCCCGGCGAAGATGAACGCCATCACATAGAGGAAGATGCTGGTGGCCCCGAAGAAAGGCTTGAGCGGCAGGCGAATGCCGAAGCGATTGATGGCGATGTAGACACCCACGAGCGCCGCGGCGCCGGCGACGATGCCGAGCGCGAGCGGCGCCGCGTCGCCGATGCCGCCGGAAGCAAAGAGCGCCTTGTAGAAGAGGATGGTCTCGAAGCCCTCGCGGTACACGGCGAGAAAGGCCGCGGAGGCGAGCGCCAGCGCCGATCCGCTGGTGACCGCACTCTGCACCCGGCTCTTCACGAAGCTGGTCCACTTGGTCACTTCCATCTTGGACAGGAGCCAGTAGCTCACATAGAAGAGCACGGCCACTGCCACCAGCATGGTCCCGCCTTCCAGCGCTTCCTGGTGCGACGGCGAGAGCCGGAAGATGGTCTCGAGCCCGATGGCGGTGAGGATGCTGGCACCGATGGCGGCGGCCACGCCCCAGTGGATTTCCTTCCGCCGATGCCCTGCCCCCGCACGTGTCAGGAACGTGAGCAGCGCGCCCACGACGAGAATGGCCTCGAGTCCCTCGCGCAGCATCAGCAGGAAGGACTGGGTGAAAAGCGCGGTCGGCGAGCTGCGATCGGCAAAGACCTGCTCCGCCCGCTCCAGCCGGGTGTCGAGTGCGGCCTTGACGCTGGCCACATCGGAACCTCCGGAGCCAGCGCGGGCGCGCAGGTCGGCGAAGGCGGCCTCGAGCTCCGCGGCGAGTCCCGGATCCTTGGCGCGGACGGTGCGCTCCACCTGCTCGAACGTGATGTAGGCGTCGAGCGCGCGGGCCTCGGCGTCGTCCAGGTGCCCCGCCGCCGCCAACGCCACGCTGGAGTCGATCCGGCTCCGCACCTCGGCGAAGACGAGCGAGGCCATCTGAGCGTTCTGGCCCGAGGTGCCGGCGGCGCGAACAGCGGCGAGCCGGCTCAGTTCGGCCTGGGTCGGCTCACCACTCACGCCAAGGTCGGCGAGAAGACTGGCGTCGGAGCGTGCCGCCGTGGCCTGGAAGCTGGCGAGCGAATCGGGAACGGCGCCCTGCGGCTCCGGCAGGCGAAGCAGCGTGGAGTACACCGCCACAGCCCAGCGATCGTCAGCGGTGAGCGCAGTCTCGAACGCGGGCATTGCCGTGCCGGCGACGCCGATGGTCACACGGCGGTAGAAATCGAGGGGTGAGGCGTCGCGAAGGGCAGCAGCATCGGTGAGGTTGGCGGGCGGCGGGTCGAGGCCCTTGCCGCCAGGACCATCGCCGAGACCCAGATTGCCATGGCACGAGGCGCAGGCGGCGCTGTAGATCTCCTTGCCGCGCGAAAGGAGTGGTGCCGCCACCGGGATCTCATCCATCGTGATGCCGAAACGCTGGGCGATGCCGTCCGACATGCTTCGGGCCCGCCGAGCCAGGAGCGCCGGACTTGCGGTGGCGTTCACCAGCGAGAGGAGGCTGTCAAGACTGGCCGCCACCCTGCCACGCTCGGGCTCGGCGAGCTTGGCCGTGGCGCGTCTCGCCTCCTCGAGAAAGAGCCGGGCTTCATCCACTTCGCCGGCCGCGACGATCCGGCCGTTCTCGACGCCGACGGCGTATTCCTGGGCGGCGAGCGCCGCCATGGAAGCGATCCGCCGCACCACCGGCGCCTGCTCCAGGATCGGGACGGAGTCGGCGGGAGCGAGGAGCGAGACGGCGAGGATCGCGTTAATGAGAATCATTATCAGGTAATTTCGTCAGAGACGAAATAAAGTAGAGCGGGATGGTAGGAATTACTAGTCGGGAAGGGCGAGATGGGCGAGATGGGCGAGATGGGCGAGATGGGCGAGATGGGCGGATCGAAGCTAAGCCGGTGCGTCATTGCGAGGAGGGCCTGGTGGGCCCGACGAAGCAATCGAGTCGCCTGGATCGAGATGCCGGGGACCCGATTGCGTCGCCGCTTCGCGGCTCGCAATGACGTTCACTGGAGCTTTCGCCCCGCTTGCCCATCCCGCCCATCTTGCCCATCCCGCCTCTCCAGCACCGCCACCGCACACGCCGTCAAATGGGTATGCGTGAGCGACAGGTGCACCTGGATCGGCCCGTGCGCGGCGATGGCCGAGGCGGCGAGGCCGTTGAGGACCGCCGACGGCTTGCCGGCGTCATCCCGCCAGACCTCGATCTCTCGCCACCCGACACCGCGGCAGCCCGGCAGCGACTGCAGCGCCTTGTAGACGGCTTCCTTGGCGGCGATCCTCGCGGCCAGGTGGGGCACCGGATCGGGACGGCTTTCGACATAGGCACGTTCGGAATCACTGAGGAACTTGGCCATGGCCTGCTCCCGCCGCCGGCCCAGGATCCTTCGCACCCGCGCGAGCTCCACGAGATCGATCCCCACGCCGAGCACGCTCACGCGAAGTTCCACCACCACTGCGCCACCGGCAGGAACCACGCTGGCGAATTGATGAAGCCGCCGAGCACCAGCGCGAGCCACCCGAGCGCGAACAGCACCAGCGCAGTGATGAGCCAGAGCGGCCAGAGAGCGCGGCGCCAGGCGCGCACTTCGCTGATGTCCTCGCTCCAGGCGGCCTCTTCTGCTGCGGCCGCGCGTTCCAGGCTCGACCACGCCGAATCGAGCCGTCTCGCAACCGCGGCGAGCGCATCCCGCCAGCTCGCGCCCGCCGTGCCCTGGCGCGCCATGCTGCGCACCGACTGCTCCATCTCATCGAGTGCGTCCACCAGGAGGGCGCCGCCGCTGCCGAGCCGCACCACGATGCCGCGCCGCTCGTCGTCGGTCAACAGCACCCGTCGCAGCTTGCGCTGGGGCAGGCGTGACTCGGCCGCCGCCGAGCGGATCCGGCCTTCGATGCGCTCGGTGACGCGGGCCGCCGCCGCGGCCACCGCTCGCTCCCAGGCAGCGAGCCAGCCATGGCGATTGAGCGACTGCGCCGCGGAGGCGAAGTCGCCAGAGTCGGCAAAGGAGCGTGCGGCGCCGGCCAGTTCGAACAGGTCCGACACGAGCTGAAGCCGGATATCGTCGAGCGGCACGACGCCGCGGGTGGCGCCGGCCGGTTCGGCGAGCCGGCCAAGCAGCGGCCCGAGCTCGGGAATGGCGGGCTCGCTCACGCGGGCCACGGCAGCTCCTCGGGCAGCAATCCTTCAGCGCCGAGCGCGGCGGACCCGCCGGTCCGCTGCTCGAAGCGCTTGACGAAGGCATCCAGCGATTCGGCGGTGAAGTCGGCGCGCGGGATCCCGGTCAGCCCGATGGCCGCCTCGATGGCATCGGCCGCGCCGTCCACTTCAACCAGCGTGTCCATTCTCGGATAGGTCTCGATGCGGATCATGGTGTCGCTGAGCGCAAACTGGTCCACCCAGCGGTCGATGGCGTGCACCACCGTGTAGCCCAGATGCTCGAGGATCTCAGCGGGTGAGGCGCCGGTGCATTGGCATTCCAGCTCCTCACGCTGCTTGTACCCGGCGCTGGATCGGCTCACGGGGCCCTTCCATCCGAGCACGATGCGAGGTGGCAGGTCGCGGGCGGCAAAGGTCCGCACCCGCAGTACCTCGTCCCGTGATGCCAGCGCGCCATCGTGATCGTAGCGGCGGTCATGCATGAGTCCACTGAACGAGAGCTCCGCTCCCGTGACGCGCAGCCGCTGGCGCAGGGCGGCCACGTCGGGCACCACCGCCTTGAGTTCCAGCTCCGTGGCCACACCTACTCCACGATGGCGCGAACGACCGCGTCGGTGTCGGAGAGATCCTCGAAGGCCGCATACGGCCCGCACGCGAGCAGGTCGGCGAGCGACCAGCGGCCGGTGGCCACGGCGATCGCCCGCGCGCCGATACCGGCGCCGCACTGGATATCCGAGGGCGTGTCACCGACGATCACTACCTCGTGGCCACTCGGCGCCCGGCCCCCGAAGTAGTCGCGCGCGCGTTCAGCGGCGATGGCCGGAAGATCGGGGCGATGCGCGCTGTCGCTGCCATAGGCGCCCAGCCTGAAGCTCGATGGATCGAGTCCCGCGGCGCGAAGCTTGAGCACCGCACCCTCCGCCAGGTTGCCGGTCAGCAGGCCCAGCACCAGCGTGGAATTGTCCTGCAGGCGCGCGAGCAGCTCGGTGATACCGGGCATGAGCACGGTGCCGGGCGCAGCCCCGCCCAGCTCGCCCTCGAGCAGCAGGACATAGCGGCGGCAAAGCGCCTGCACCCGCTCCTGGTCATGGGGCGGAGCGTGGCCCGCGACATGAAGAAGCTCGGAGATGATCTGCGGATCGGTCTTGCCGTCGAAATGCACCTGCTGGAAGCCGCTGATGTCTGCCACTTCTTCCGCGAGTGCAGCAGTGATGGCCCGGCGACCGGCGCCGGCGGTGAGCAGCAGCGTGGCGTCGATGTCAAAGAGTACCAGCCTCTCTGCCGTCACCGGCCAACCCTCCGCGCCGACACCAGCCGGGGCCGCAGCGCTTCGTGCGCGCGCGAGCCGGGACCGAACGCCTCGTGCACCACGCCACCGCAAGCGATGGTGGAATGCACCAGTGTGTCGTCCTCGGCGAAGAAAGCAACGTGGGTGATGCGATCGCCGCCCGATTCGCTCCGGAAGAAGAGCAGGTCTCCGGGGCGCACCTGCGTGAGCGGAATTTCCTCGCCGGACTGCGCCTGCTGGGAGGCATCCCGCGGCACGGTGATGCCGCGCATGAAGCAGGTGGTCTGTACCAGGCCGGAGCAATCCACACCGAGCGGTGTGATGCCGCCCCATTGATAAGGCGTGCCGCGGAACTGTTCCAGCGCCCACACTTCAGCCGGCGTGGCGCGGGCCGCCTCCACTGCGACCTCGGCCTCGCGAACGGTGCCGGCCAACACCCTGCCCGCCCGCCCATCGGGCAGGGTAACGAGCCCATCCTCGAGCGCGAGCCGGGCGCCGAGGGGCGCGATCACGAGATCGCGACCAACCGTGAGCTGGGCACCGTCACTCAGGGCACGGGCACCGTCCCGCCATGCCCACGCCGCTTCCGACGCCAGTTCACGGCCGTAGCCCGCGTTCATCCAGCCCTCGTAGCCATCGAGATCCCGCCGGATGGCAAGCCACTCGCCCTGGCGGTCCGTTACCTCCGCGGTTTCTCCCATCACGAGCTGGGTTACCTGCTCCGCTCGCACGGAGGGCTCGGCCATGACCGGCGCGAGCGCCGAGGTCACCGCGACGGCGTCGGTCATGCGCTGGAGCCGAGCCGCTGGCAGTCGGCGCAGCGAGTGACGCCGCGGAAGGTGCAGATGAGGCAGATGAAGGTGCCGCACCGCTCGCAGGGGTAGCCCTCGGACGCGCGCTCCTCGTTGCCGCACGCACGGCAGATCATGGCGTCGCGCTCGCGGGGGCGGTCGTGCTGTTGAGGGTCGTCAGCCATGATCGTGCCTCAGCTGATGCTGTAGCGCTTGATCTTGTTGATCAGGGTCGCGCGGGAAATGCCCAGCTCCATGGCGGCGCGGGTGCGGTTGCCGGCGTGGTGCTTGAGCGTGCGGTCGATGTGCTGCCGCTCGAGATCTTCGAGGCTGAGCGGCGTGTGCCGCCGATCGCCCGGACCGGGACGGGCGCGGAACTCACCGGGCAGGTGCTCCACGCTGAGCATGGCGGTGCCCCGGCCCAGGATGAGCGCGCGCTCGAGCACGTTCCGCATCTCGCGCACGTTGCCGGGCCAGTTGTACTGGAGCAGCCGCTCCACCGCCTCGGTGGTGAGCCCCTCGGGCCCGCCCGGCAGCTGCCGGCGCAGGTCGGCGAGGATGCGCGTGATGAGGGCGAGCCGGTCCTCGCGGGCGCGATCGCGCACGGCGGGCAGCCGCAGTGGCATGACGCTCAACCGGTAGTAGAGGTCTTCGCGGAAACGTCCCTGCTCCACCAGGTCGTGCAGGTCGCGGTTGGTGGCGGCGATGAGCCGCACGTCCACGGTGAGTTCCCGGGTGCCGCCGAGGCGCCGGAAGGTCTTGGTCTCCAGCACCTTCAGCAGCTTGGGCTGGAGCTCGGGGGCGAGGTCACCGATCTCGTCGAGGAAGATGGTGCCGCGGTCGGCAATCTCGAACAGTCCCTGCTTCCGGTCCTTGGCGTCGGTGAACGCGCCCTTCTCGTGGCCAAAGAGTTCGCTGTCGAGAAAGGTGGCGTTGAGGCCGGCGCAGTTCACCTCGACAAACGGCTCGCGCGCGCGGGGACCGAGGTCGTGGATCATGCGCGCCACCCAGCCCTTGCCGGTGCCGCTCTCGCCGGTGAGCAGGACGGTGGTGCGGTCGCTCTGGGCCAGGAGCCCCACCTGGTGGGCCAGTTCGATCATCTGTCCCGATCCGCCCAGGGAATCGAGCCCGCGCCCGGCAGGCACCTCATGCATCACCAGCGTCTCGTTGACGCGCTTGAGGCGCACCTTGTCGGCGACGCGCTCGGTGGCGGCGGCCAGGTGGGCCATGTCCACCGGCTTGGTGAGGAAATTCTCCGCACCAAGCTGCATGGCTCGCACCGCCGTCTCGAGATCGCTCTGGCCGGTGAGCAGGATGACAGCGGCGCCGCGCTGGCGCATGTCCTCCAGGACCTCCATGCCATCCATGCCGGGCAGGCCGAGGTCGAGGATCACCACTTCCGGCCGCAGGCGGTCGAAGGTGGCGAGTCCCGCCTCGCCGCTCAGCTCGCGCGTGACTTCGTAGCCGAGGCGCTCGAAGTACGCGCCGATGGCGCGGAGGACGTCAACGTCGTCGTCAATGAGGAGTACTGAGTCTGCCATGGGGGCTCCGTTACCTGGACTCGGGACGCGGGACTCGAGACGCGCGGCTCGCGTCCCGGGTCTCGTGTCCAAACCGCGATTTCCGGCCGTTCCCGATCATGACCTTCAACGCCCCCGGCACCACCGTCACCGTGAAGGGCGTCTCGCCGTGGGGCTCTCCGTCGAGCTGTACCGGCTCGACCGGAGTGCTCACCACCTTGATCTCCTTGCCCTGCCCGTAGGCCACGAACTCGTCGCGGCCGCGGGCGGGGCCCTCGCTCACCAGGTCCCAGACGGCGCGCACGCTCTCGCTGAAGTTGGAGGCGCGCACGGCGATCAGGTCGAGCAGGCCGTCATCAGGGCGGATGCCCGACTTGAAGCGCACGAGGGGCGGAATCACCTCGGCGCAGTTGGCGATGATGAGCATGGCCGCGTCGGTTTCGTACTCGGCGCCGTCCACGGTGATGACGTGATGCGCGGGCCGCAGCTGGTCGAGCAGCCGGATGGTGGTGGCGACGTAGGCCGCGAATTTCCACTTGTGCTTCTGGGCCGCGCCGGTGGCAGCCATGACGCGCGCATCATAACCGGCTCCGCACGCTACCGCGAAGTACTGGGCTTCCGCGCCCCGCTCCATGCGGCCCAGGTCGATGCGGCGTTCGTGCCCGCGCACGATCGCCTGGGCGGCCCGCACCGGCGACGCCGGGATCCGCAGGTTACCCGCAAGAAGATTGCCGGTCCCGCCGGGGATGACACCGAGCGCGGTATCGGTGCCGACCAGCGCTGCAGCGGCCTGCATGGTGGTGCCGTCGCCGCCGAAGACCGCGACCACGTCCACGCCGTCGGCCACGCCCTGCTCGGCGAGCAGGCGCGCGTCGCCGGTGCCACAGGTGGCGAGCACCTCGGCCTGCCAGCCGCCGGTGCGAAACGCGGCCATGATGGCCGCGACGGTGCGGGCGCGGGTGCGCGAGGCGGCGGGGTTGGTGATCACCAGGGCGCGCGCCATCAGAACTCCCGCTCCCACAGTCCGTCGAAGCCCACCTGATAGGCCGTGTTGGGATCGAACCGGCCCAGCGAGCGACAGCTGCGGTAGGTCGGCTCGAACGAGGTCTGCAGCCGCCAGTCGGCGGTGAGGCGATAGTCGAGGCTCGCGCCCAGCCCCGCGAACCCTTCCGCCGAGCAGTAGCCGGCATTGAGGCGCAGGAAGGTACGGGGGCCGATCTGCCAGCCGGCGCCCAGCTGCAGCGCGCTGAGCTCACGGGTGCCGCCGGCGAGCACGGGCCGGATCTCGATGAGGTCCACCGGCAGGCCCATGTCGTTCACCAGCGCCCGTTCCACGTCGCTGGAGATGGCGCTGGTGAGCATGGAGGCGGTGTTGTTGACCAGCGCCTGGTTGCCGAACTGCGCCTGGCTCGCCGGCACGCCCAGGATGAGGTAGCTCACCAGGTCCACTTCCGAGAGGGGCGGCTGCTCGGTGGGATCGGAACGCAGGTTCAGGTCGGGCCGGCGAAGCGTCCCGCCGATGTGCGCGATGACGGGCACGTCCCGCCCGCTCGCCGCCCGCACCGTGTGCTCGGCGGTGATATCCAGCCCGGCGTTGAGGTCGGGCGTGCCGAAGTAGGTCACGTTCCCGCGCTGCACCGTGAAGTCGCGCGAGACGGGCCCGATCTTGAGCGTGTAGTTGCCGGGCCCCGCTTCGAGCGTGCCGTCCAGGCGATATTCCTTCCGCACCTTGTTGGTGCGCACCTCGCCGCTGAGCTTGATGTTGGCTTCGCTCGAGCGGAGCCAGAAGTCGCTCCCCATCCTCAGGTTGAAATTCTGGATCCTCAGCTCGTCCATGAAGCGGCTCTGGAATCCCTCGCCCAGGTTGCGACGGCGAAGGGCAAGCGTGTCGAGCAGGTCCAGATTGGTCGGGTCCTCGAGGTCCACCACCTGCTTGTTGATGAGATCGGCAAAGTAGAGCACGCCGGCATCGGCCACACCGGCACCGGTGAGGGTGGCGCCGTAGAAGGGACCATCGATCTGGAGCCGGCCCGATGCGGTGAGCGCCAGGAAGTTGCGCGAGTCGATGGCGCGGAAGCGCCGGGCCAGCACGTCCAGATTGAGGAACGGCTTTGACAGCTCCTGCAGGCGCACGCTGCCATTGACCGCCAGCACCCCGCCGTCACCGCTGGTGATGCGGATGTTCTCCACGATGGCGGAGTCGCCGGCGAAATCGGCGCGGCCGCTGATCGAATCCCAGGTCACGTTGAGGGCGGGCAGGTACATGCCGCCATCCTTCACGCTCACGAATCCCTGCAGCGAGGGCGACTTCCACGTGCCGGCGACGGCGAGGTTGGCGCTCATCAGTCCATGCACCCGCTTCACCGCCGGCAGGAACGCCTCGATGATGGCGAGGTCCACGCTGTCGCCCACCGCGCGCACGGTGACGGGACCATCGAGCCGGCGATCCGGGACGCTGTCGCCCAGGCCAAGGTAGATCGGCAGGTGCGCGTTCAGGTGCATGATGGGCGTGCCGGTGCGCCACAGCTGCAGGTTGGCGTCCAGCCGCTTCTCGCCGTAGTTGAAGATCCCCTCGACATAGGGAAGCTGCGATTCGCCGAATTCCAGCCCGGAGAGCGTAAACCCGCCGGTTGCGTCAGGGTCCCGCGCCGTGCCGGCCAGCTGGATGTTGGCACCCAGCTCGCCCTTCACGCCGGTGGTGTCCTTGCCCGCCAGCGCGTAGAGGCTCTTGAGCTCGAGCCCGTACGCATCCACCGTGAGATCGCCGGGAGCATCAAATGGAAGCCGTCCTGCCAGCCGCACCGAGCCACTCCGGTCCACCGCCGCGAGTTCGAGCGAATCGATGAACGGCGCGCTGTCGCTCAGCACCACCGTGCCGGGCGCCAGGAGCCGCCAGGGCCGGGTGACCAGGTCGGCCTGCAGCGAATCGAGTCCGAGCACGTTCCGGTCGTGGCGGCGTGACCACCAGCCGGCGCCGTCCACCCGGGGGCCGGTCCCGATCCCGGTGCCGATGGCCCAGCCCAGCGAGTCGGAAAAGCCATCGAGCGACGCCGTGAGCTCATGGAAGGTCCACACCGACGAGGGCAGCGAATCGGCCTGGGCGGTGAGGGTGTCGGCCTGTATGGCAACCTGCAGTGCGCCGTGCTCGCCGCCGCCGGAGGCGAAGGTGCCAGTGAGTCGCGGCGCGCGGTAGCCCTGGAAGGCGAGGTCCCGCGCGTCGAAGGAGCCCAGCATGTTGAGGGAGTCGAGGTTGCCGCTGAGCGTGACCGCGGCGGTCGCGCGGCCGGTGAGCGGCAGCTGGAAGGTCTTGGCCGGGTCGCGGGTCTGCCTGGTCATGGCGAGCAGCAGCGAGTCGAACGCCACCAGGCTGTCGGCGGCAAGATGAAAAGCCATGGTGCCGGTGTGGGGCGCCGCCCAGCCGAGCGTGCCCGAACCGCCGGCGCGAGCGCCCTGCCATTCGGTGTAGAGCGTGTCCACGCCGATCACGCTGTCGCGCACGGCGAGCGTGGTGAACAGCGTGTCGAGATTCCACTCCCGAATGCGGCTCCGCTGCAGCGCCAGCTGCAGCGAACCTTCCGGCGCGCGAAGCGTGTCGATGATGCCGGTGGCGAGGGCCTCGCCATTGAGCGCCGTGGTGGGTCCGCTCCCGCGGAGCGCCGCGAGATCGAGCTGGCGGAAGCGCACCATGAGGCCGTCCGCGCCCCACCGGGGCGGGCGCATGGTCACGATGCCATGCGCCGTGATGGCACCGATCTCCCCGGCGACATCAGCGTCGACATTCATCCGCTCGAGGGTGCCATCCATGGCCAGGTGGCCGCTCACTTCGCCCTTGCTCCTGAGCGCGGGAAACCCGCGGCGGATGCCCTCGAAGGAGAGGGGCGAGAGCTGGACATCGAGCCCGACGCCGAGGACGTCGCCGCGGGTATCGAGGTGAACACGGCCTTCCTGCCGGCTCACCGGGCTGGCGCCGTCGTGATGCCGGGCGGTGCCCACGAATGTCACGTCGCGCATGGGACCGTCGAGGGTGCCGACGGCATTGAGGCGGCCCGGCACCACCACGGCCGGCGCGAGCCGCTTCGCGGTGGCCAGGTCGATATCGGAGTCGCGGAGGTGCAGGTTGTCGAAGTAGAGCCCGGTGCGCTTGTCGAATCCCACCACGCCGTCGGCAACGATGGCATTGACGGGGTTGCCGGGGACCTTGGTGTCGACATAGTCCCAGTCGGCGGCGATGCGCATCCGGTCCAGCCACCCTTCGCCCGAGAGCGTGCCGGACACAGTGCCATGGAAGGGCAGCGAATCGGCGTAGGCGCGGGCGTAATCGAGGTTGAAGTTGCCGAGGACCAGGTCCATGTCCCGGAACCCGACGCCGCGCACCTTGTCCTGCAGCGCCACCAGGTGGCCGGTGACACGCTGGTTCCCATGCCGCAGGTTCAGCTGGCGCAGGTCATAGGCGGTGCGCAGCCCCGTTTCCGACTTGGCCGCCATGGTACCACTGCCGGTAAAGGGCGGGAAGTCGGGCGACACCCAGAGCAGGTCGTTGAGGCTCACCCTCGGCGCTTCGAGCTGGAAATCGAAGAGCAGCGTGTCGTTGGGCCAGGTCACCGCGCCACCACCGGCCACCTCGGTGTTGGGCAGCGCGCCGCGTTCCAGGCTGAAGATGGCGCTGTCACCGCGAATGACGACGCGTCCACGGAGGTCGGTGACGGTGACGCCGGGATCGTTCACCCTGGCGGTGAGGGAGTCGAGGTCGAGGGTGAACGGCTTGCGCTCGGGCGTCGAGATCTGGAGGCGCGAGAGCACGGTGGTGAGGTCGTTCAGCTGAATGACGCGGCGATACCCTTCCGGCGTGGAGTCGATGATGCGTCCCGGATGCTCGTGCTGCGCCGCGAGCGCGCTGTCGAGCTGGGCCCGGGTCCAGGTGGTGTCGGGACGCCAGGGAAAGGCGATGCTCAGCGTCCCGTCGTTGACCTGTACGTCGTGGAAGGCCACCAGCGGCGGCGTCCCGCCCTTCTTTCCCTGTCCCAGCCGCAGGATGTCGGCGTAGTTCATCACCCCGTTGTGGTGCTGGATGATGTGAATTTCGGGCTGGTCCAGCGCCAGCCGGGTGAGGACGATGTCGCCTGCCAGGAGCCGGGTGATGGAGTAGCCCACCCGCGCGCGCGGCACCCGCGCGAGCAATACGCCCTGGGTATCGCGCACCACGACGTCCTGCAGGGTGAGGTCGTAGAGAAACGAGCCCGAGATGCTCCGCACCGTGATGCTGCCGTTGACCACGTGATTGAGCTGTTCCGACACCGCGCGCGCGAGCAGGTCGCGTCCCGGCGGCGTGAGGATGAGCGACGCCAGCACGCCGAGCACCGTGGCGATGGTGCCCAGGAGAAAGACGAAGACGAAGCGTGCGGCTCGGCGACGCATGTCAGAACGGCTGCCCGACCGCGAAGTGGATCGCGTAGCCGTAGCCCGAGGGCTTGTACGGCGTGCGGGTCGCGTCACGGGTCAGGGTGTTGTCGGGCTCGACGATGAAGAACTGCCCCGGCGAGAGCCCGCGCGGATTGTAGGCCACATCGAGCCGGGCCGGCCCCAGCGGCGTGGCGATCCGGATGCCGATGCCGGGCGTCACCACGATCCGTGACGACGTCACGCCCCGCTCCCACATGGTGCCGGCGTCCACGAACGCAGCCAGCCGCATCCGCTCACCGAAGATGGGCGACGGCATGCGCAGTTCCACGTTGGCCACCGCCACCGTGTTGCCGCCGGTGGGGTAGATCTGCACCGAGTCGCGGTCGAGCGGCTCGCCGGCGCTGGCCATCGAGTCGAGGTGGGTGCGGGTAGTGACATACACCACGGGGCCCAGCAGGTTGCGGGGAAAGCCACGGATGTCGCTGGGTCCCCCGGCGTAGAACCGCTCCTCCGGCGGGACGAAGCTCGCCAGTGACCGCTCCAGTTCCACCGGCGACAAGATGGCGCCGGCGTGCACGTGCCAGCTGAACACCATGCTGCGGCCGATCGGATGATAGGCCGCGAAGTCGCCCACCACGCGGGTGAACTGCTGGACCGGATCGGAGCCGATGAAGCGCGACGCCACCGTGAACTCGCCGCTTGCCACGAAGCCGCGCGAGGGGTTGATGGGATTGTTGGACCGGGGAATGGCCCCGGTGGCGCTGATGGTGGCGAGCCGGCGGCGCTGGGTGAGGAAACTCACGTCCGCCGGGTTGCAGGCATTGAAGAAGGCACAGAAGATGAACGGCGACGCCTCGGTGCGGCCCAGCGACAGGTTGTAGGTGAGCGACAGCGGGAGCCGGTGAACCGGGGTCTCGCGGTTGATGCCGATGCTGGTGCCGAACTCCTGGCGGCGGTACACCTTGAACTCGCCGCGCCGTTCGACGTAGGCCGAGACGACGGCGGTGTTGTTGGGCGACAGGAAGGCGGGACGGCGAATGGTGGCGGTCAGGTTGTAGGTGAGCTTGCTGGAACCGATGGTGTCGTCGGCCACCGGGTGGCAGATGGTCTTGTCGAGTCCCCAGTCGGTGGGTGAACCGACGCCGATCTTGGCCACGCGAGTGGAGAGATCGAGCAACCGCCCCTCACCCAGGAAGTTGCGGAAGGTGATGCCGGCGCTACCGCGCAGGCAGTCGGTGGTGCCGTAGCCCACCGAGGCGCGGGCCCGGCGCGGTGCCGCTTCGGCCACCTGCACCAGCAGCGGTACCGAGTCGGAGCCCGGCACGAAGCGGGTGGTATCGAGGTTGACCGAAGCGAGCCGGAAGAGGTCGCTGCTGTAGAGGTTGCGCTGGCTCTCGAAGAGATCGTCCCGCGCGTACTCCTCGCCGGGGCGAGCGGTGAGCAGCGAGATGACCGTCTTCGGTGTGGTGCGCTCGGTGCCGGTCACCTGCACGCTGCCCACGACCGCATGCTGGCCCGGCACCGCGTCGAGCGTTACCGAGGCCTGCCGCTCGGTCGTGCGCAGGATGTAGCTCACCAGCACATCGGCCGAGGGATAGCCACGGTTTTCCAGCCGGAAGCGGATGGTGTCGGCCGCGGCCTGCATCACGATGCGGCTGAATACGTCGCCCGCCTGCATGGGCAGGTCCACCGTCACTTCCTCGCGCACTTCCTCCGGCAGCGAATCGATTCCGTTCACCTGGAACGACTGGACCCGGACCGGTTCGCCCTCGGTAATCTTGAAGGTGAGGTAGATATCCTCGGGTGTGCGCCGCACCAGCGTGTCCACGACGACATCCGGATAGCCGCTCTTCCGGTAGAGTACCGCGATCCGGAACACGTCACGCTCGAAATCAACCTGGTCGAAATAGCGCTTCTCCCCCAGCCCCATCCAGCGGAAGATCGGGCTGGTGGCCAGTGTCGCAGAGCCGGTGGTCACGATGCTGGCCTTCAGCACGTCGTCCGAGATGGCGCGGTTGCCGTCAAAGGACAGCTTCCGGACCACGAGGTCGCCATTCGTCTGCGCACGCGCCTCTCGCCCGACCCCGAGGAGGGCCAGCGAGAGCAGCAAGATGATCCGGACCGTCCGGCCGGCGACCCGAGGCGCCTGACACTGACGAAAAAACGAACGCACGCGCCTCCCCGAGGCCAGCGCCGAACCGCGCAAACCGTCGTTGACGACATTCTGTAAGCACGGTATTTTGAGCAACTTACGCTGCGGTGTCAACTTTTTGACGCCCCGCCCTCCCTCGCCGGTCTGCCGGGAATCTGAACGTCTATGCGTCCACTGCACCTTCTGGGGCTGGTTGCGCTCGCCGGAATTGCCGCCTGCGGCGACCAGGGCGCCGGCGATGCCACCCTGAAGTACTACCTCTCGGCCGATCCGGTGACCCTGGACCCGGCCCTCTCCACTGACGTCCAGTCGGGCGAAGTCGTTACCACGATCTTCGACAACCTGGTCCAGTACGACGTCGACGGGCACCTGGTGCCGGGGCTCGCCACCCGCTGGGAAGCCGATTCCACCGGCCTGCACTACACCTTTCACCTCCGAAGCGGCGTGACCTTCAGCGACGGACGGCCGCTCACTGCGCGGGACGTGGAGGCGTCGATCCTCCGCGCGCTCGCGCCGGGAAGCCGGGGCCGGCAGTGGCCGCTGGAGCCGATCTCGGGAGCCCGCGCCTACGCAGATGGCAAGGCGAAGACGATCGCAGGCCTGCAAGTTCCAGATGACAGCACCGTCACCTTCACGCTCGACCACCCGCTCAACATCTTCCCCAAGTTCCTGGCCATGCCGGTGGCGGCGGTGGTGCCGACCCCCACGCCGGCCGACTTTTCCCAGCACCCCGTGGGCAGCGGCCCCTGGAAGCTGCTGAGCTGGACCCACGACAACCTGCTGGTGCTGGCGCGGAATGACAGCTACTGGGGCGAGAAGGCCAGGTCCGACACGCTCACCATCCGCATCATCCCCGAAACAGCCACCCAGGCCGCCGACTTCGAGACCGGCAACCTGAGCGTGCTGGAAGTGCCCTACAGCGAAACCGCGCGCTGGACCAGTTCCGCGGCTGACCGCATCAAGCGCCGTCCCGCCATCCGCAACTGGTTCGTCTCCATCAATACGACACGGGGCCCGCTCAAGGATGTGCGGGTGCGGAAGGCGCTCAACATGGCGGTGGATGTCGAGACCATCCTCAAGACCATCCTGGCCGGACGGGGTGTGCACGCCGCCGGCGCCATTCCGCCCGGCATCGACGGTTACGACGCGAGCCGGAAGCCGTATCCCTACAATCCCGACTCGGCACGTGCGCTGCTCAGGGCGGCCGGCTACGCCGACGGCTTCTCGCTCAAGCTCTGGCGCTCGCAGCGCACCGAATTTGCCCGCGTGGCGCAGAGCATCCAGCAGGA
>DAIMFY010000017.1:0-16349 GCA_036724295.1 Gemmatimonadales bacterium
CGGGCCGCCAAATCAAAGAGCTCGATCAGCTCGGCGCGAGAGAAGTCGGGAATGGCGAGGAAGTGGCGCATGCAAGGGGCTAGGGATTAAGGGATAGGGGCCAGGGACTGGCGCAAAGATAACTCACTCCGTGACCCCCAACCCCTGATCCCTGATCCCTAACCCCTCCCGCATCTCCCCCGCACTCTGCCAGCGCTCCGCCACGTCCTTGGCCAGGGCGCGCGCGATGACATGGGCCAGGCCGGGCGGCGTGTCCGGACGGAGGGTCCGCACATCGGGCGCCGGCGACTGGAGCTGCTGCTGGATCAGGACCGCCTCATTGCGATGGACGAACGGAGCCCTGCCGGCAAGGCATTCAAACAGCACGCACCCGGTGGCGTAGAGATCGGAGCGTGGATCCATGTCGGGCTCCGCCCGCGCCTGCTCGGGGCTCATGTAGGCGGCCGTGCCGACGGCCACACCGGACTGGGTGACGCGATCGGCGGCCGAGGCCGCGACTGCGCGCGCAATGCCGAAGTCCACCAGCACGACGCCAATCGGCGAGATGATCAGGTTGTCGGGCTTGATGTCGCGATGCACAAATCCGTAGGCATGCGATGCCACCAGTCCCTCGAGCAGCTCCCGGCCCACGCGGACGGTGTCCGCGATCGGAAGGTGCCGCACGCTCTGGAGGCAGGTGCGCAGCGTGGCGCCCTGAATGAACGGCATGACGAAATAGACCAGCCCGCCGCTTTCACCGGAGTCGAGGATCCCGGCGATCCGGGGATGGACCAGGGTGGAAGCAATCCGGATTTCCCTGAGGAAGCGCTCGGCGTGGATGCCGGCGCGGAGCTCGGGATGGAGAATCTTGAGTGCCAGCTCCTCGCCCGAGGCGTTCCGGGCAAGGAAGACGCGCGCGGCACCCCCGTGGCCAATCTCGCGCTCGACGTCATAGCGACCGGCGAGCGCCTCACGGACACGAGGGAGCAGGTCACGCGACATTGCCAGCTACCCCCTGCGCGGAGCCGCCGGAAGCGAGATCCTGAGCACTCGCTGGGGAGCCCGGCGGAACTTTGGAGGTGGTGGTGGCGGCTTGGTCGTGTTGGCCATGACGCAGGTGGCCAGGTCCAGCTGGTGCTGCACCGCCGCCCATTCCAGGAGTGCGTCCACGTTGTCCCTGAGTCGCTGCCACTCCCGAGGCGTGGGACCCCTCAGCTCCGTTGCGCGTTTCACTCGTCTCTTTGCGCCCATGCTGTCCTCCTGGTGGGGGTTTACTGCCGGCCCTTGCCGCGAGAAGGCGGCCGGGAGATCTCGTTCAGCCGGGCGAGGCGCGCGCGCGTTGCCACCGCCTGCCGGCGCAGTCCCAGACGCTCCTCAGCCTCGGCTCGCGACTGCAGCGCCTTGGGCAGGAAGGCGATGAACGCCAGTGCCTGCGAACCATCCATCGGGCTGAGCACCGAGGCCGCTCGTTCCGGCGCGCCGCGCGCCAGTAACAGCGCCGCGAGCTGAACCCGCTCGGCGGCAAGCGCGTCCCACGGATCCCAGACCAGGCTGTCCAGCGGTGTCACGCTGGTGAGCGCCTGCAATCTTGTAATGGCCTCCGCGCTGTCCCCGCGCAAGAGCACATGGTGCGCGTCGAGCACGCCGGCCAGCAGTGAATCACTCGGCGCTCCGGAGGAATCGCGACGACCAGCTGCCACCCTGGCAAGCGCGGCAAGGCGCGCGGTGTCTCGATTGGCCGCTGTCCATTCACCAAAATACCAGATGCGCGAGGCGGACATTCCGGATGGCTCGCTCCAGAGCTGCCGGATCTCCGGCGTGTCCCACAGGGCCGGATCATCGCCGGCAACCGCATTGAAGAGATAGAGCACAATGGCGCCGGGCATGTCGACGGCAGCTGAATCGACCAGGTGCCGTGCGTCCGTGCCCCGCCCCGTTCCCATCAGGACCGCATTGAGGCCAAGGAGCGCCCCCCATTTGTACGACGCATCCACCGATGGCGGATCAAGCACGGCCCGGAATCCGCGCTCCGCGCAGGCCAGGTGCGCGCCGCCAGCGGCCAGCTGGCGCGCGGCGGTCAGGACGATCGACGGGTCGCCCGCTACTGCCGCCTTCCAGTCTGGAGCCTCCGGACCATCGCGCACACAAGCGCGCATCAGGAGCAGCGGCGCAAAAAGGGAGCTGTCCGCGGTACCGCGCCGCAGCCGGCTGATGATCGGGGCGGCATCCGCCACGTCGCCGCGACGGAGCATCAGTTCGGCCAGATGGTTGAGCGGCGGCGCGAACGCCGCGTCCAGTGACGCCGCCCGCGCAAAGGAAGTCTCTGCGATGGAATCAAGCTTCTCGCCGGCCGGAATGAGGTGAAGATAGATCTCGCCCCTGATGGCCCACGCATCGGCCCAGAGCGAGTCCGCGGCAAGCGCGCGGTCTATACGGGCCACAGCCGTATCCGTGCGCCCCGCACCCAGCGCCGCAAGTGCCGCAGCGAGGTCACCGAAGCGCCTCGGCAGCGCGGCGGAGTGGCGAAACGCGAGCCGGGCGAGCGAGACGGCATCTTCCTGGAGTGCCAGCCACCCGGCAGCCTGGGCACCACTCAGCGCGGCGAGCGCCAGAGAGGAGTCGCGCTCCACTGCCCGGCGGTAGTGATCGAGCGCAGGCTCGAAACGGCCATCGCGATAGTCACGGTCACCCTGGAGCCAGTTGGCGAGCGCGGCGGGATCATGTCCGGCGAGGGTGGCGAGCACCTGGGGATCGAACTTGCGGTTCGGCGTCAGCAGTCGCGGCAGCAGCTGGGACAGCACATCGAGCGCAGGCACCGTGAACGACGCGCTGCGGGCGGGAGAGGACGCGCCGGCCTGCGCCACGAGGGAGTCCGCCGCGGCATCATAGAGACGGAGGATGACGGTGGTGGAATCCGCGGCCTTGATGATGGAACCATCCAGGAAGTACTTCGCTCCGGCTCGCCGAGCGAGGGTGCGCTCGGTGCGCGCCGGCACCCCGACGGTCGAAGCCCGTTGCCCTGGCTCCATCAGCGTCCAGCCGTCGATCGATCGAAGCGGTTCGGTTGGCTGGAGGGCGTGGCCCAGCAGCAACGCCACGGACTGACCCGGCGATCCCGGTGTGGCGACGCCGGTTTCGCTGAGCGGGAATACCACGACCCGGTTGGGATCGAGCATCGTCCGGGACAACTCGGAAAGCAGCACGATCGCCAGGACGACCGCGACCGGCACGGCGAGCCACGCGTAGCGGTGCCAGCGACGAGGCGGCGCCGACTGACGCGCGCCCGAGACCAGCGGCTCGCTCGCGATGGCCTCGAGCTCGGCCGCAAAGTCGGCGGCGGACTGGAACCGGTCGCCGGGAACCTTGGCCAGCGCCCGGTCGATCGCTTCCTGCAGCCTGGGCGTGACACTGGGCCGGAGCGGCGCAATGGCGGGCGGCTTCTCGACACGCTGGCGCCTGAGCAGCACTTCTGCCGAGCCGCCGACGAACGGTGGCTGGCCCAGCAGCATCTCATAGAGGACGCAGCCGAGCGCGTACACGTCGCTCCGGCCGTCAATAGGCTCGCCCGATACCTGCTCGGGACTCATGTAGGTTGGCGTGCCGATCACCATGCCGGCGCCGGTGAGGCGCTCCTCGGTGAAGCCGGTGGCCCGCGCGATGCCGAAATCGGCCAGCATCGGTTCGCCCTCGCCCAGCAGGATGTTCTCCGGCTTGATGTCCCGGTGGATCACCTCGCGGGCGTGCGCGTACGCGAGCGCCTCCGCCATGCGATGGGCAATGCGCACCGCCTCACCCACGGGCAGCGCGCCCTCGCGCCGTAACCGGTCGCGCAGCGAATCGCCGGCAATGTACGGCATGGTGTAGTACAGGATGGACGCGGGACGCGGGACTTGGGACTCGAGTTGTTCGAGTCCCGCGTCCTGGGTCTCGAGTCCGGCCTCAACCGCCCCCGAGTCAAACAACGGAACGATATGCGGATGCGCCAGGCGGGCCGCGATGCGGATTTCGTGCAGGAAGCGGTCGGCGCCGACCGCAGCGGCCAGCTGCGGCGAGAACACCTTCATGGCGACGGAGCGATGGTGGCGACTGTCCGTGGCGAGATAGACCGTCGCCATTCCCCCACGACCGATGAGCCGCTCGACCGTGTAACGCCCCGCGAGCTTCGTGTCCAGCAGAATGCCGTGCGTATCCATCCGGCCACCAGGGCAGACGTGCCTGAGGATACTGCGGCGCCGGGCGGAAGGTAAGCCGCTCGGCGCTGGGCGTTACGAGCGCAGCGCGGCGCGCATTTCCGCTGCGGTCTGCCAGCGGTCGGCCGGCCGCCGGGCCAGCGCCCGCTGCAGCACCCGCCTCGTGTTGGGAGACACGTCTCCCCGCAGCCGGGAGAGATCCGCCGGCTCCCCCACCACGTGGCGCTGCATCACGAGCGCGTCGCTCATGCCGCTGTAGGGCGCCTCGCCCGCCAGGCACTCGAACAGGACGCAGCCGAACGAATAAATGTCGCTTCGGTGATCGAGGTCGGGCTCGGCGGTCACCTGCTCGGGGCTCATGTAGCCGGCGGTGCCCACGGTCATCCCGGCCATGGTGAGCCGGTTTGCGCCGGTGGCGGCGACCGCGCGCGCGATGCCGAAGTCGAGCAGGACCGCGCCGCCGGTGGCAGAGAGCATGATGTTGTCGGGCTTCACGTCGCGATGCACCAGGCCCCGTCCGTGCGCGTAGTCGAGCGCGCCGAGCAGGTCGTCGGCCAGCGCAAGCGCGTCGGCATGCGACATGGCGTTGTCCGCTGCCAGCGCCTCGCGCAGCGTCGGTCCCTCGACGAACTCCATGACGTAGTACACCACCCAGTCGGCGCTGCCGGAGTCCAGCAGGCGGGCGATATGGGGATGGTCCAGGTCACGCACCAGCTGGATTTCGCGCAGGAAGCGGTCGGCCACGGCACTCACCAGCAGCTCCGGGTGCAGCACCTTGAGCGCGACGGTCCGGCCGCTGGCATCGTGCGCCCGGAAGACCCGGGCGGCCGCGCCCCTGCCGACGACGTGCTCGACGACGTAGCGGCCCTTGAGGGCATCATTGACAACAGCTACCAGGTCACGTGGCATGGATTCCCCAAGGGCCGGAACACCGGAAACGGAGGCTCACAGGAAAAGGTCGGTGCGCACCAGGCCGCGGATCCGCCACCAGAGCGCCCCGGCCAGGGTTGAGTGTCTGAGCGTTACCCGGGCATGGCCGGCGCTTCCGGTACGCCAGCCGGCGGCATCGATCCGGATACGTGCCTCGCCGCCCTGTCCGGTCATGGCGGACGCGACGCTCGTCACCGTGCCATGCGCGGTGCGTCCATCGGCGAACAGCAGCCGCACCGGCGCACCCGGTCGAACCAGCGTCGTCCCCGCGCCATCGAGCGTGAGGCGCCCTTCGTTTGGCCCGGCGTCGGCCAGCTGGAGCAGGACCTCGCCGGCCGAGACCGAACGTCCCAGCAGCTCTTCCACCCTCGGTGTGAGCACCACGCCGCCGGTGGGCGCGCGCAGGGTGAGTGCGCGCACCTGCGCCGTGATGCCGTTGGTCCGCTCATCCGCCGCGGACCGCGCCTGGTCGAGCTGGGCGGCGAGCGCAATTTCGCCCCGGGCACGGGCGGCGCGCACCAGCCGGGCGAGTGAATCGCTCGCGCGCGCGGCGTCCATGGCGCCCCACTCCAGTCCGAAATTCCTGACCTGGAGCAAGGGCGCGCCGGGCGCGACCTGCATTCCCTCGCGCGACGAGACCCGGGCGATGACGCCGCTGTCGGGAGCGACGAGGCGCGTCACCCGGGCAGGCGCCACTACAAACGGACCCGAGAGCGTCACCGGCCATGGGGTCACAAGCAGCAGGAGCAGCAGCACCGCTGCGGCGATGCCGATCCGGCGCATGACCGGCGACCCGCGCCAGCGCACCCGGGCTTCCTGCGCGGCGCCGCGCAGGGTACGGCCCCACTGGCGGAGGCGGCTCCAGAGCGCCAGCAGGATCACGCCCAGCACCGCGAGCCCGCCTGCAAGGCCGAACCTCCCAGCGGCCCAGCCGTAGACCACGGCGGCCACCAGCACGAGCACCGCCGTAATGTAGGCCACCGCCAGCATGGCATAAACGAAGAAGATCCGGCGCTCGCGCTCATCGCTGGGCGGCATCCGGGCATCCAGGCGCAGTACCCGGGTCCTGAACAGCCAGCCCAGGTGCGCCAGCGCCCGCTGGCGCAGGTTGGGGATCTCGAGCCAGTCACTCAGCGCGTAATAGCCATCCAGCGGGATCAGGGGATTGGCGTTGGCAATCACCGTCGTGACGCCGCCGATGAGCACGGCTGCAAGGGCAACCTGCGACAGCAGTGTGCCGGGCGTCAGCAACCACCAGAAGATGGCGCCGACCGCGGCCAGCACAAGCTGGATCCAGCTCCCCGCGGCCGTGACCCAGAGACGCGCACTCCGTTCGGGGAAGGTCCAGGCGTCATTCACGTTGCAGTAGAACGCGGGCTGGAAATAGATGAGCATCGCACCCATCTCGTGGACATGCCCGCCAAAGTGCTTGCAGGTCACGCCATGCCCGATCTCGTGCACCGCGACGAGCCCCAGCCCGGTGCCCCAGAAAACAAGGATCTTGCCCAGGGTGTAATCGGCCGGATGGTACAGCGACACCAGCTCGCCGCGGAAGTCACCCCACTTGAGCCCGATGACCAGGATGTAGGCCGCGAACAGCAGGGCCGAGAGCACGAAGAACGCCGGTGTGAAGAAGAACCGGAGCCGGGGCATCCAGCGCTCGAACGCGCTGTCCGGATCGCCGATGGACCACCGCATCCGGGTCAGCTCGCCCTTGAAGAGCGCCGGCTTTCGCCGCTGCCGCCGCTCGGCGCGCAGCCGCTCGAGCTCCAGGACCGTGCGCTCGCCCAGCGAGCGGACCAGCAGGCCCATCCGCGACAGCGACTGCACGAACGAGCCGAGGGCGGCCTCGGTGACCGGCAGTCCCTCATCGGTGAGCGCCCGGGCAACCTCGGCCAGCGTCCGCTCGCCATCGAGCGACTGCATCACCATGATCTCGAGTGGCTTGAAGCGAAAATACTTGTGGGACCGCGGGTCCTTGAGAATCCAGGTCTGCTCGCCGCGATAGGTCTGCTCCACCAGCACCAAGTCGTCCCGCAGGCAGGGACGCGCCGTCACTGCCGCTCCCGCACCAGTGTCTCGCCGGCGGCGAGCCCGCTCATGACCTCCACACGGCCGTTGCCCAGGTCGGCCCCCAGCCGCACCGGCCGGGCCGTGGTTCGGCCATGCAACTCCACCATCGCCATGCCGTCGTCACCGATCACGCCGCTGGGGACGCTCAGCACCTGCCGCTCCACTCGCCCGAGCCGGACCGTGACCGCCGACCCGGGCCGGAAGCCTGCCGCGGCGGCGACCTGCAGGACCACCGGCACGGTGCCGCTCGCGGCATCCACGACCGGAGCCAGCCGGATTACGCGCGCGCTGGTGCGCGCACCCCCCAGGCCTTCAATCTCGGCGATCGAGCCAGCCTTCACCCCAACCGACGCCGATTCCGGCAGCTGCACCTGGACGAGCAGGGGGGCCATCGCGGTCACGCGGAAGAGCGAGTCGCCCGGCTCCGCCAGCCGCCCCTGCCGAGCGAGGCGCGCCGTGACGATGCCGGCGAAGGGCGCGACCACCTGGGTGAGCGCCAGGTCGCGTTCGGCCTGGCGGAGTCCCAGCTGGGCTTCACGCAGCTGCGCTTCCACCGCCTCCGAGTCGGCGACGGTGGCGCCGCCGGCCGGTGCGAGTTGCCGGACCCGCTCCGCGAGCCGTGTGGTGGTGGCCACGGCCTCCGTCGCGCGTGATAGCGCGATCTGCTGGTCGGTGTCCTCGAGGCGCGCCAGCAGCTGGCCTGCGTCGACCCGGGCGCCAAGGTCCGCCATGATGGACTCGACGATGCCTCGCTCCCGGGCAATCACCACCGCATCATGCTCCACGTAGAGCTGCGCGGGCAGCGCCACCGGCGTCGCCACCACGCCGCTCTCGACCACCGCGAGGCGGACGGAGTCCGCCACGCTGCGCGCCGCCTCAGGCGGTGGCAGCGCGTCAGCCCCGCAGCCCGAGAGCAGGGCGAGCAGGGCGACCCCGGCTTTCGCCGGGGCGACGTGGACGAGCGGGATATGCCGTTTCATGGGAGCACCTTCCACCAGAGCATGCGCAGCCAGCGTACCGGCGCGCGAAACAGGCGACCCAGCACCGAGGCCCGATCGGTGAGCACCCGCGCATGCGCGGCCATGCCCGGCTTCAGCATACCGTCTGGATCGGGAATGGCGGCGCGGACGGGGAAGTACACGCTGGTGGTGTCGCCGGATGGCAGCTGGGCAATGGATGTCACCCGGCCGCTGAATGTCCGCTGCGGCAGGGCGTCGACCCGCAGCCGCACTTCCTGGCCGGGCCGCACCCTCGGCAGGTCTCGCTCGGCGACGCCGAATTCGAGTTCCAGCGTATCAGTGCGGCCAAGCGTGACCACGAGGTCACCGGCATCGAGCCAGAGTCCGGCGCGTTCCTCGGGGCGCGCGGTGAGCACCGTGCCTTCCACCGGGGCCCGCACCTCGAGCGCCTGTACCTCGCTATCCAGCAGACGCACCTGCTCTTTCAGTGACACCGCCCGTGCCTGCTGCATCTGCTGCTCCGTCGCGTCGCCCCCCGCCGCCGCGCGCGCGGTCGCGCGTTCCGCGACGCCAAGCTCCGCCTGTGCGGTCGCGAGCTGGGCACGCAGGTCGGGCGCGCGAAGCTGGGCGATCACGGCGCCACGAGGCACCGGATCTCCTTCGCGCACCAGCATTCGTTCGACCACGCCCGGCACCAGCGCGCGGATGTCAGTGCGATGTTCGGGACGGAAGCGCGGGCTGTCGCCCGAGACCCGGAGCGGCCAACGGACCAGCGTCAGCAGAGCCAGTACCACCACGGCGGTGGCAAGGTATAGCCGCCGCCGGCTCCTCGGCATTTCCAGGAACGCACGGCGCCGCGCCGCGAGGGTGCCGAGGGTAGCCGCCAGCGGGACCTGATGATAAAGCTGTGCATTACGCAAGGCGACCGCGGTCTGGTTGGCAAGAATGGTGGCCAGCTCCACCTGCGATGCGCTGGCCAGCTCGGGGCGCTCGGCCTCGAATGCCAGCACGCCCAGCAGCCCTTCTTCATCCTTGAGCGGGATATACAGCGCACTGCGAACGTCCGCGGCGGCAAGGTCGCCCCCGAAGATGCCCACGAACATGCGCTCCGCATCGGAGCCGGGCGCCTCGCGATCGGTAAGGTAGAACAGCTCGCCACCGCGCACCGCCGCCCACTCGGCGCGCGCCGCGAGATCGCTGATGCGGGTGTCGGTGGCATCCACTGTCTCCGCACCGGCGATCGCGCGGATCTCGCAACGGCCGTGGTCCAGCAGGCCGACGGCTCCGCGGTCGAAGGTCAGCGCGCGCGCGGCGAGGTTCACCACGGAGCGAAGCACCCGGTCGAGGTCGAGCGTCGCGGTGATTTCACGGCTGATGTCGAGCAGGAGTGCGAGGTCGGCGGCGCGCTTTTCGGCGGCGTGGAGCTGGGCATTGCGAATGGCGATTGCGGCGCTGCCGGCCAGTCCCTCGAGCAGGGCGCGGTCGCCGGCGTCGAACACCGACGAGCCCCCGTCCTTGTCCGACACCTGGAACGCGCCGATCGTCACGCCCTTGGCGACAATGGCCGTAGCCATGACCGTGGAGCCGACACTCTCGCCGGTTTCCTCCATGGCCTGCTGGTGACGGGGGTCTTCCAGGGCGCGGGCCACGATGGTGGTCCGCGGCCGGCTGGCGACGTCGCCCACGAACCCGGCGCCGACGGGCATGCGTGCGCCCACCAGGCGCTCGCTCGCGCCACCCAGGGCCAGGTGGCACCGGAGCATGTCCTCGTCCTCGGCGATCCAGAGCGAGCCGCCACTCGCCCGCACGGCCGACAGCACGCTATGAAAGACCCGGGGAAGCAACTCGTCGAGGTCGAGCGACGAATTGAACTCCTGGTCGATAGCGCGCAACAGTCGCAGGCGCTCCACCTCCTCGCGGAGGCTGGCGTCGGTGGCGGGTGCACCCGGTGGCTCGGGACTGGTCACGACGTAATCCTTCGGAAGACTTGTAGTGGCGTGACCCACTTGTAGCGCAAAACCGGCGGGGCCGCAAGTGCGACCCCGCCGGTTTTTCCGCCCTCAGGGGGCTGAGGGTGGTTTCGAGCCAGTTACCGCAGGCGCATCGGGGCGATCCGCTCTTCCAGCTCCTGCACGGTGAACTCGACCGCATCCGCCGTCTTCCCGGTGGCGTTCTTGATCATGTCCTTCTGCTCCGGGGTGAGCTGCAGGCGCACATTCTTCTTTTCGCTTGACATGATGACCTCCTGGGTCAGGACTGCGGGTGAACTGAAACCGGAAGTGCTGCCATTCTGCCTGAACCGTGCGGACCGGGCCGGTTGCACCGCGGCCGCAACGACAGGAGACAATCTGGGATGCCTCCGTGAATCGTGCGTGAATGCGGGTTGCGCCTGCGTGAATCGACCGTACGTTAGGCAGATCACCAACCGGTCAGGCCCTGATGTCAGGCCAGCTGCTGACGCTCTTCGGCACTCCTTCATTGCGCCCGGCCGACGGGGGCGGGACCGGTGTGTCCCTCGGCGCCAAGGCCCTTGGCCTCCTCGCCTACCTGACGCTGGAGCCCGGCCCCCATTCCCGAAAGCAACTCGCCTCCCTGCTCTGGGGCGAGTCGCCGGACAGTCACGCCCAGGCATCGCTTCGGCAAGTCTTGAGACGCCTCCACGCGGCCCTGGGCGATGCCCTCGTCGCCGACCGCTCCACCATCCAGCTCGTGGACCCGCCCGAGTGCGACGCCGTCCGGTTCCGGTCGCTGGGCACCGGGGATCCGCCGGCGGCCATCGGATACGCCGTGCCGGATTTCATGGCGGACCAGGCCATCGCAGGCGCCCCCGCATTCGAGGAGTGGGTCGAGGGCACCCGTCACGGCTTGCTGCAGCAGTGGGAGGCCAACATCCGGCAGGTGGCGCGAGATGCGGTTGGCCGCTCCCGCTGGCGGGAGGCGCTCGCCGCCGGCGAATCGTGGCTCCAGGCCGATCCTCTTAATGAAGAAGCCATGGCCGTGGTCCTGGAAGCGCTCCACTGCCTGGGTGACCGGGCCGGGGCACTCTCGCGGTTCCGGCACTACCGCGAGGCACTCCGCCAGGAGCTCGGCGCCCGGCCCACGGCTGCGCTGGCCAACCTGGCCGACCAGATCGAACGCGCGGCGCCGGTTGCTGCCGGCCAGGCCGAGGGGGCAATGCCCCTGTTCGAGGCGGATCTCCAGGGCCGTGAGTCACAGTGGCTCGCCCTGCTGGGTGAATGGGATACCGCAAGGGCGGGCGCGGGCGGGGCGGCGCTGATCGTGGCCGATGCAGGCATGGGCAAGACGCGCCTTACCGATGAGTTCAGCCGCTGGGCCAGCGCCCGTGGCGCCACGATCCTGCGCGCCCACGGTTACGAGCCGGCAAGCGGCGCTGCCTTCGGGCCGGTCGCCAGCGCCCTCGCCACAGCGCTCAACGCCCCGGGTGCCGGCGCCACCCCGCCGGAGTGGCTGGCGGAGGTGGCGCGGCTGGTGCCCGAGCTCCGGCGCCGGTTCCCGGGCGTTCCGGAGCCGGTGGCTGCCGCCACCGGTGAGCGGTCCCGGCTCTTTGAGGGCGCAGCCCAGATGCTGATGGCGGTCGCGGCCGAGCGGCCCGCCATCTTCCTGGTCGATGACCTGCAGTGGTGTGACGCCGAATCGTGCGCCATGCTGCTTTACCTGGTCCAGCGCGCGGCGGGACACCCGGTGCTCTTCCTCTTTGCGAGCAGCCGGGGCAGCCGGCGGCGCAACGCGCCGGCCGACCACCTGGTCCGGCAGCTCTCGGCGCGATGCCATGCGGCCGTCATCGAGCTCGACGCGCTCCGTGCGGATGACGTCTGGCAGCTCATTCGCCAGATGGGCAACATCCGCACGCCGGCCGGCGGGCGGCGCTTTGCGCACCGCATTCACGAGGTGAGTGGCGGCAATCCGTTCTATGTGATGGAGCTGCTCAAGACGCTCTTCAGCCAGCGGCTGCTTGCGGTGACTCCCGTGTCGGGCGAATGGACCATCCCGGCGGACATCAGCCTCGACGAGTTTGCAGCGCTGCCGATGCCGCGCTCGGTCCGCGACGCCATCGAGGAGCGGATCTCACTGCTGGAAGAAGACCCCCAGCTCATGCTGGCGACGCTGGCGGTGGCGGCGCACCCGGTCACGCTCGACGTGCTGGCGCACGTGCATGGCATGTCGCGGCTCCGGATCGCCGGCATCGTTGACGACCTGATCGAAGGCCATCTGACCGCCGAAGCGGACGGCGGCTACCGCGCGGCGCACACCCTGCTGGCGGATGTCGTGCGCAGCACGGTCACCGACGGGCTCCGCACCGAACTGCATCGTGCGCTGTCACTTTCCATCGAAATCGTGACGCCCGCGGAGAGGCTGACCGAAGCGGCGGGGGCCATCGCCTGGCACGCCAGCCGTGCGGGCGATGCGACACGCGCCCACGATTTTGCCCTGCTCGCCTGCCAGCATGCCACCGGACGCGCGGCCTACCAGGAGGCATTCAGCTGGCTGGGCCTGGCGGCGCGCGCCGCGCCCGCGAATGAGGCGACGCTGCGGACGCAGGCAATGGCGCTGAGCGAGCACGCCCAGTGGGAGGAGATGCCGGCATTCCCGCCCGCGGGCGACGTGAGCTTTGGGGTGGAGGCGAGGGACGTGGATTTGCGGGTGAGCTGAGCGCTGGGAGCTGTGCGCTGAGCGCTGTGAGCTGAAGGCCCTCGACCCGCGACCCCGTCCCCCCTACTATACGACATGCCCCGGTTCCGTCTCGCCGCCTGCTGTTGCCTGTTCGCGTCGATCGTGGTGGTTGCGCCGGCACTGCCGTGCCTGCTCACCTGCGCGGCTGAGGGACACATGGCGCAGATGCAGGGCGAGATGCCCCGGCCGGATCATGGCCCGCTGCCCTGCCATCACCAGCTCCCGATGCCGCTGGCTTCCGTGGTCAACACGTTGAGCGCCACGACGATGCTGCCGTCGGTCGCACTCCCGGTGCTGCTCGCGGCCCTGGAGCATCCGCTCCCCGCGCCAGCGTCTTCGTCGCTCCCTTCCGTTCCGAAGCCCAACCCCGATCCACCCCCGCCCCGCGTCGCCTGATTTCAGTCTGGTGAGTTGCCGGTGCCGCTCCTGGCGCCGGCCGATGAAATCGGCTTGAACGGAGGCAGGACTCATGATGGCGAATGCCGGCTTGGCCGGCACGATCGCGGCAGCGTGCGCGCTCGTGCTGGGCAGCGCGCTGCCACTCAGCGCGCAGGACAGTACTTCCACAAACCCGGGCGACGTGCCCATCTCGCTCTCTGGCAACGATGGGCTGGGCGGCGCGGGAAGCGCCGGACTGACCGTCACGGGGTTCGGGGTGGCAGGGTATCAGTACGACGCCCGCACCAGTGACAACAGCTTCGGCGCGGGCAAGCTCGCCGTGGGCCTCTTCCGCGAGCTGGGCGACCATACCTACGTCTACGGTCAGCTCACGACCGCCGTGAGTGACGAGGGTGACGACCCCGAGACCGAAACCGAGATCGACAACCTGCTCATCTCCACCAGCATCCCGGGCGCATCAGCGGTGTCAGTCACCCTCGGGAAGCTCGACCTTCCGATCGGCTTCGAGCGTGACGACGAGCCGCTCCAGTTTCTGGCCAGCCCCAGTTACAACTTCGAGCTCGCGCGACCGGTCAAGCTGGTGGGCGTGATGGGCTCATGGAGCGCGTCGCCACGCCTGAACCTGCAGGGATTTCTCTTCAATGGCTGGGATGACGAAGGAGAGTCAAACCACGGGAAGACGGTCGGGGCGCGCGCGGGATTCCTGCCCCTGCCCGGCGTCAGTGTTGGACTGAGCGGGCTCTACGGCGCGGAGGGCGACGCGGGCGACACCCACAACCGCTTCCTGCTGGATGCCGACTACGCCTGGCAGCCGTCGTGGGACTGGATCGTTGCGGGCGAGGCCAACTGGGGCGGCGACCGCGAGATCCAGGAAGATGGCAGCGACGCCACCTGGTCCGGCGCGATGCTCACCCTGCTGCACCAGTTCACCAGCCATGTCGGCCTGGCGGCGCGCGCCGAAGTGTTCAAGGACGCCGACGGCGCTCGCACCGGCGTGCCGCAGACCCTCACGTCCTACTCGCTGGCGCCGCTCTTCTCCATGGGCGTCGGCCGAGATGGCATGTTCGCCAACGTGGAGCACACCACCTTTCGCATTCCCCGCCTGCAGCTCAGACTGGAAGCCCGGCTCAATCATTCCACCGTCCCGGTGTTCGAGACGTCGGATGGCGTGAGCCAGTGGGGCACCGAGCTGCGCGCCTCGGCGGTCACCACTTTCTGAGGATACGGCCATGGGATTGTATCGCCTGCGGGATTGCGATTCGTCAGTGAAGCTGGGTGCGGTGCTGTTCCTGCTCATGCTGGGGTACGCCTACATCTTTGCGTTCTTCATGGTGAAGACCTGGGCGGGACTTTCGCCGTCCGCCGTCCAGGCGACGTACGTGCCCGCGGCCGGCATGACCGAGAGCGCCATGCCGATGGACAGCAAGTCCACCACCCAGCCGCTCGACCTGAGCTCGGTCCCGGCGATGAAGCACACGGTGGACACCCAGCTGCTCATCCAGGACAGCCACATCCACATCATGATCTTTGCCCTGATCGCGGGGCTGCAGACCCTCATCATCCTGGGACTCGGCTGGCGGCCGCTCTGGCGCAACCTCGCCATCATCGGCGCCTTCGGGTTCGGGATGTTCGATTTCGCCGGCCAATGGCTCATGAAAGCCGGCATCGCGGGCTTCGCCTGGCTCACCATCGCGTCGGGCTGGGGCATGTCCCTCGTCTATCTCGCCGTCCTGCTCGGCACGCTGTGGGCCGTGACGCGGCCCAGGGCGGGCCTGCATACAAGGAGTTCCCAATGAAGGTACGTTCGATTTTTCCCGTCCTGCTCGCCGTTCCGCTGCTGGCGCTCGCCCACCCGACACCGGTCGTCAAGCTGGTGGAGCACTCCGATGCCATCCGGCAGAGTCTCAAGGGCGCGGACCGTTTCTTCCTCCACACCGTGACCATCGGCAAGAGCGACCTGGCCACCATCCGCCGCTCGGTGAACTTCACGCCGGACGACCCCAACGTGCAGTTCTACGTCGGGAAAAAGAGCGATGGCACCGATGTCGGCGTGGTACTCTTCACCCAGGCCAACACGGTGCATGGCCCGGTGGAAGTCGCGCTGGCCATGACCCCCGACCGGACGATCGCGAAGGTCACGGTGACGCGCGCGACGGTTGAAACCAAGCCGTGGGTGCAGGAAGCGATCGCCACCGGGTTCCTGGATCACATGCGCGGGCTCTCCGTCACCGATAACCCCGGCTCGGCGGTGATACCGCTCAAGGGCCGGCTCGGCGCGATGCCGTATTTCGAAGCTGAGGTGATCGGCGCGGCGGTGAAGAAGGGGCTGGTGCTGTATGGGGTGCTATATAAGTCGTAAGTCGTAAGTCGTAGGTCGTAAGTCGTAGGTCGTAGGTCGTAGGTCGTAGGTCGTAGGTCGTAGGTCGTAGGTCGTACGACTTATGACGTACGACCTACGACTAAAGTATGTATTTCCTCAAGTCATCATCCCCCACCACCGCGGCGAGGCGCTCGCGGACGCGCTGGGCGTCGAAGACCACGCGCTTCTCCGCCAGCTCGGGCAGGTCGAAGAGAGTGTCTTCCATGAGTGTGGCCAGGACGGTGTGCAGGCGGCGGGCGCCGATATTCTCCATCCGGTCGTTGGCCTGGAAGGCCAGGCGGGCAATCTCCAGGATGGCATCGTCGGTGAAATGGAGCTCGGCTCCCTCCGCCGCCACCAGCGCCTGATACTGGCGGGTGAGCGCATTCTCGGGTTCCGTCATGATGCGGACGAAGTCCGCCTCGGTGAGCGGCGTAAGCTCGACGCGGATGGGGAAGCGTCCCTGCAGCTCGGGAATGAGGTCCGACGGCTTGGAGACGTGAAAGGCGCCAGCGGCGATGAAGAGGATATGGTCGCTCCGCACGTAGCCGTAGCGGGTCTGCACCGTGGAGCCTTCGACAATCGGCAGCAGGTCGCGCTGGACACCTTCGCGTGAGACGTCAGGGCCACTCTGCGAGCGCTCGCCCGCAATCTTGTCGATCTCGTCGATGAAGATGATCCCGTGGTTCTCGACCCGGTCGAGGGCCTCGTTTACCACGTCGTCCATGTCCACCAGCTTCTTGAGCTCCTCATCCACCAGCGCCCGGC
>DAIMFY010000018.1:0-16208 GCA_036724295.1 Gemmatimonadales bacterium
TGATCGCCAAGCTGCCGGCGGTGCAGTACGTGGTGTGGAACGAGAACGCGAGCGGGCCGGTGTCGTATGAGGACACCCACCTCAAGAGCTCCAGCATCCGCGGCAACAGCCCCAACTGGATCTACACCTCGGGCGCCACCATCACCGAGGGACGCAACTATACCGAGGTCGAGGCGGCGTCCAACAGCCATGTCGTGGTCATCAATGACAAGATGGCCGACATGCTCTTCGGCGACCGGGATCCGGTCGGCCGGCAGATCAAGGTCTACGGCATTCCCTTCACCGTGCTCGGCGTCTACGTCGACGCGGCAGGCCTCTTCAGCGGGACGCCGTCGCCCACGCTTTCGATGCCGCATTCCACGTTCACCAAGGTGGCGGACTACTGGAAGGGGTGGATGGACATCGCCGTGACGCCCAAGGACCAGTACACGGTGGCCGAGGCGCAGGACCAGGTCACGGCGGCGATGCGGGTGCAGCGGAGCCTCCGGCCTGACCAGGACAACAATTTCGCGCTGGTGAGCCAGGACCGGCTCCTGGAGTCATTCAACAGCGTCACCCGCGGCTTCTTTCTCGTGATGCTTGCGCTGTCGAGCGTGGGGCTCATGGTGGGTGGCGTGGGTGTGGTCGCGATCATGATGATCTCGGTGACTGAGCGCACCCGGGAGATCGGTGTCCGGAAGGCGCTGGGGGCCACGCGCCGGGAGATCATGTTCCAGTTCCTGATCGAGGCCGCGACGCTCACGCTCGTGGGTGGTGCCTGCGGCCTGGCACTCGGGGCGGTGATAGCATTCCTGATCCGGGCGTGGACCCCACTCCCCGCTGCCATCCCGCTCTGGTCGGTCATTCTCTCGGTGGCTGCCTCGACCGTGACCGGCATCTTCTTCGGTCTCTACCCCGCGAGCAAGGCCAGCCGGCTGGATCCGGTGGAGGCGCTGAGGTACGAATGACGGGATGGGCGGGATGGGCGGGATGGGCAGGTCGCGACTAAGTCTGCAACGCCCGCCCATCTCGCCCATCCTGACCTGCCCATCTAGCCCATCTTGCCCATCCCGCCCATCTTGTCCCCATGCCCCTGACCGAAGCCCTGCGACTGGCCTTGCAGACGATCGCGGCCAGCAAGCTCCGCTCGTTCTTTACGCTTCTGGGCATCATTGTCAGCGTCGGTTTCCTCGTCACCGTAGTCGCCATCATCCAGGGGATGAACGCCTACGTCCGGGAAAACCTGACTGGCGCCATTATTGGCACCAATGCCTTTCAGGTGCGGCGGGACCCGATCCAGGTGGGGCTGCTGGACGACAGCACTGTCCGTGCGATCGCCAAGCGGCCACGGATCACCCGGGAAGACGCCGAGGCCGTCGCACGGGCGCTGCCGGATGCCCGGGCAGTGGCGCTGCAATCGGGATGGCCCACGCCGTCCGCTGACGTCTCCTGGCGCTCCCAGCAACTCCGCAACATCGTGACTTTCGGCGTGACCCCGCCCTACCAGATCGTGCAGGACTATCAATTTGCCGCGGGGGAGCCGCTCAGCGAACCGGACGTCGAGCAGCGGCGACTCGTCGCGGTGCTGGGGTATGACGTCGCCGAGGCGCTGTTCGGCGTCGCCGAGTCGGGCATCGGCAAGCAGGTCCGGGTAGCCGGGCAGCAGATGACCGTGAAGGGAGTGATCGCGAAGAAGGGACGGGTGCTGGGGCAGAGTTTCGATTCCTTCGTGCTGCTACCGCTTCCTACCTTCGAAAGCATCTTCGGGCGGCGACTGACGACCGTGGTCTCGGTCAAGATGAACGACGCGAGTGAAGTGAAGCGCGGGATGGACCGCGCCGAGGAGGCGATGCGGGTGGCGCACCGGCTCAAGCCCACGGAGGCCGACGACTTCACCATCGACAAGGCGGACGCCCTGATGGCGTTCTGGACCAGCCTCACCGGCCTCCTTTTCGCCATCATCCCGGCGGTGGTGTGCATCGGGATCGTCGTGGGCGGCATTGTCATCATGAACATCATGCTGATGTCCGTGACCGAGCGCACCCACGAAATCGGCATCCGCAAGTCGCTCGGAGCGCGCCAGCGGGACATCCGCCGGCAGTTCCTCATCGAGGCGGTGGTGCTTTCGTTCCTCGGTGGCATCATCGGCATCGCGGTGGGCTGGGGCCTCGCGCTGGTGGTGAGCACGGTGTCACCACTGCCGGCCCGCATCACGGCGTGGAGCGTCGGAGTGGCGCTGGCGCTCGGCGCAGGAACCGGCATCATCTTCGGCGTCTATCCTGCCGCGCGCGCGGCCCGGCTCGACCCCATCACCGCCCTCCGCGCCGAATGAAGCCTCGCGTTCCGCACCGGTTGCTCAGGTCCACGGCGGAAGGCGTTAGTCTCGCGCTTGAGGCCCTCCGCTCAAACAAGCTGCGCAGCGCCCTCACCATCCTGGGCGTGGTCATCGGCGTCACGACCGTCATGGCGATGGCAAGCATCGTGCAGGGCGTGCGGTCGCAGATCTTCAACAGCATCGAGGTGGCCGGCCCGACCACGTTCTACGTCATGCGATACTGGTCGCAGACGCCGGTGGACCCCAACAACCTGCCGTACGAGGTCCGCATCCGGCCGGTGCTCCGCTCGAGCGACGTCGCCGCAATCCGTCCACTGCCGGAGATCCGCTACGCCGGACTCTGGGTGCAGCTGTTCGAGCGGATCGAATACCAGGGCAGCCGCACGCAGGTGATGACCATCTTCGCGGGCGACGACCACTACATGGACGTGCAGGGCGGCACCCTGCTTCGCGGTCGCTTCTTCACCCGGGGCGAGCTCTCAGGAGACCCGGTCACGGTGCTGGAGCAGGAAGTGGCCAACCGGCTGTTCGGGCGGGTCGATCCACTGGGCAAGGTCGTCCGCATCGGGAGCAAGGCGCTGCGGGTGATCGGAATCTACGCCAAGCCCGACAATATCTTCGAGCCGCCAACGCAGGAAATCGGCGCCATCATTCCCTACCAGATGGCACACCACAATTATCGGTACGACGACACCAATGCGCTCTTCATCATCGTGAAGCCGAGGGACGGCGTGGCGGCCGATGTCGCGATGGACAACGTGACGGCAGCACTGCGGCGCGCCCGCGGACTCCGGCCGGGCATGCCGAACACCTTCGACCTGATTGGCCAGGACAAGATCCTGGAAACGGTCAACAGCCTGACATCGGTGTTCTTCCTGGTGATGGTGGCGCTGTCGAGCGTGGGACTGCTGGTGGGCGGCATTGGGGTCATGGCCATCATGATGGTCTCGGTCACCAGCCGCACCCGCGAGATAGGAATCCGGAAGGCGCTGGGGGCCACGCGTCGTGAAATCCTCTGGCAGTTCCTGGTGGAGGCCGCCACGCTCACACTGGTGGGTGGGCTGCTCGGCATCCTGCTGGGGCTCATCACCGGCGAAATCCTCAAGGGCGCGCTCAACCTGCAGTCGTCGGTGCCACTCTGGAGCGCCGTGGTCGCCACTGGCGTGAGCGTCGCGATCGGCCTGGCATTCGGACTCTTACCCGCCAACCGCGCAGCCAGGATGGACCCGGTGGAGGCGCTGAGGCACGAATGACTGGATGGGCAGGATGGGCAAGATGGGCGGGTAACTAAAGGCCTGCCCATCCTGCCCATCTCGTCCATCCTGCCCATCCCGCCAGCCCATCTAGCCCATCTCGCCCATCCTGCCCATCTTGCCACCCATGCCTACCGATCTCCTTGCCATCGCCGCCCATCGGGATGACGTCGAACTCACCTGCGGCGGGACGCTCATCCGTGCTGCGGACCAGGGCTACACCACCGGGATCCTGGACCTGACCGCCGGCGAAACCGGCACCCGGGGCAGCGCCGAGTTGCGGGCTGAGGAAGCGGCGCGGGCCGCAAAGGTGATGGGAGTGGCCGAGCGGCGAAACGCGGGTCTCCCCGATGCGCACCTGGCCAACACCGATGCCATGCGACGAGCAGTGGTGGAAGCAATCCGCCACTTCCAGCCAAGGACTGTCATCCTTCCATTCCCCATCGGTCGCCATCCCGATCACAGGATTGCCTCCGAGCTGGCACGCGACGCCTGCTTCCTCGCGGGGCTCAGGAAGTACGATGCCGGGGGCGCGCCGCACCGGCCAGGCAAGATTCTGTATGCGCTGGCGTACCGCGAAGATCCGGTAAAGCCCACGTTCGTGGTGGACGTGAGCGAGCAGTTCGACCGTAAGCTGGAAGCGGTGCGCTGCTACGCCAGCCAGTTCGATGGCGCGGAGGCCGCCGGGGAGATCTTCCCCACCGGGCAGGACCTCTACTCGCTGGTCGAAACCCAGAGCCGGCACTACGGCTCGCTCATCCGCCGGCCCCACGGTGAGCCGTTCTTCACCCATGAGACGGTACTGGTGGAGGACGTGGTAGCGATGGGGGTGAGGAGCATCTAGGGGGATGGCCCGCAGTAGGGGCAAAGCCATGGCTTTGCCCCTACTGCGGGCCATCCCCTTATTATCTTCCCTCCATGCCCAATCCCATCTATCTCGACTACGCTGCCACCACACCGGTGCGCCCGGAAGTGCTGGAGGCGATGCTCCCGTATCTGGGGCACGAAACCTTCGGCAACCCGTCGAGCGGACACCGGTTCGGCCGCGCTGCGCGGGCCGGGCTGGAGCAGGCCCGCCGCGACGTGGCAGCGTGCGTGGACGCCGAGCCCAACCAGGTGATCTTCACGTCGGGCGGCACCGAGGCCGACAACCTGGCCGTGGTGGGCTCAGCGCTCGCGGCCCGCGACCGCGGCGACCCCATGTGCGTGTGCGTCTCGGCCATCGAGCACAAGGCCATCCTCGCCGCCGCGCACCACGTGGCCCACCTCGGCGGCACCGAGGTCGTCCTGCCCGTTGGTGCCGACGGTGTCCTGGAGCAGGACGCGCTGACGCGCGCGTTACGCGAGCGGCCAGCGGTTGTGTCGGTGATGTGGGTCAACAACGAGACGGGCGTGGTGCAGCCGATCGCCGACATCGCGGCGCGATGTTGCGAGGCGGGGGTGCGGGTCCATTCGGACGCCGTGCAGGCCTTCGGCAAGATCCCGGTGTCGCTGAAGGACGCCGACTGCACCTTCATCACCATCTCCGGCCACAAGATTGGCGCGCCCAAGGGCATCGGCGCCTTCATCGTCCGCGATCGCAAGGGTGTCGAAGCCATCATCCACGGCGGCGGGCAGCAGTTCGGTATCCGGCCTGGCACCGAGAACGTGGCGGGCGCGGTCGCGCTCGCCACGGCAGCGAAGCTCGCCATGGCTGAGCTCGACGGCGAGCGCGGCCGGCTCACCGGGCTCCGCGACTCCCTGCTGGCGCGGCTCCGCGCAGAGGTGCCCGATCTCCTGGTGCCCGCGGAGCACGGGCCGAGGGCGGCGCACATCCTCAGCGTCTGCGTGCCCGGCGCCGACAGCGAAGCCCTGCTTATGCACCTGGATCTCGCGGGGATCGCGGTGTCGGGCGGCAGCGCCTGCTCGACCGGCGCCATGGAGCCGTCGCACGTGCTGGTGGCGCTGGGCATTCCGCGCGAGCTGGCTCTCGGTGCCATCCGGTTCAGCTTCGGGCACGACACCACGCAGGAGGACATCGACCGGGCCGCCGAGGTGTTCCCCGCTGTCGTGGCCAAGGTGCGAAAGCTGGCAGGAGTGCTGGGCCGTGCGTAAGAAGGTCCTGGTGGCCATGAGTGGCGGTGTGGACAGCTCGGTCGCTGCGGCGCGGCTGGTGGACGAGGGCCATGAGGTCATCGGTGCCACCATGAAGCTGTTCTGCTACGGCGACAGTGTGCCCGACCGGCCCTGCTGTTCGCTCGACTCCATCAACGATGCGCGCGACGTCGCTCACCGGCTGGGCATTCCCCACTATGTGCTGAACCTCGAGGACCGCTTCGGGCACGACGTAATCGGCAATTTCGTCGAGGAGTACAGCCGAGGCCGGACGCCCATTCCCTGCGTACGCTGCAACTCGTTCACCAAGTTCCGCGACCTGCTGGCACACGCCGATGCGCTCGGCTGCGACGCCATCGCCACCGGCCACTATGCCGAGGCGAGGGGCGGTGCGCTCTATCGGGGCGCTGATCGCGGCAAGGACCAGAGCTATTTCCTATGGGGCATCGACCGCGCCGTGGTGGCACGCATGCTTACGCCGGTCGGGACCATGAGCAAGCCTGAGACGCGGGCGCTCGCGCGCCGGCTGGGTCTCGTCACCGCCGACAAGCCGGAATCGGTGGAGATCTGCTTCGTGCCGGACGATGATTACGTTGCCGTGCTGGAACAGCACCTTCCAGCGGATGCGCCGGCGCTGTCACCGGGGCCGCTGGTCACCACGAGTGGCGAGGTCATCGGCGAGCATGAAGGATTTGCCCGCTACACGATTGGCCAGCGGCGCGGCTTGCCAGGCGGGGCATCTCGACCACGGTATGTGGTGGCGATCCGCCCCGCCTCGCGCGAGGTCGTCATCGGCGGACTGGATGAGCTTGCGGGCTGGACCGTGGCGCTGGACGAAGTGAACTGGCTCGCCAGCCCGCTCGTGCCTGGTGACACCTGCCTTGTTCAGGTCCGCTATCGCGCCCGCGCGGTGCCCGCACGGGTTGAGTCGGCGGCAGGCGGCCGGCTTGCACTCTCGCTGCTCGAGCCGGTCCGGGCCGTCACGCCGGGCCAGTCGGGCGTCCTCTACGATTCCGACGACCGCGTGCTCGGTGGCGGTGTCATCGCGTGAGACTGTTCATGACTCATCGTGTCATCAGACGCACCCTCTCGAAGAGCCGGCCAGCAGTCCGGCTCGTTCTGCTTCTGTCCCTTGCGTGGCCGGCTACGGCCGTCGCGCAGCGGCGCGCCATGACGGTTGATGACCTGCTGTCCCTGCGCGTTGCCAGCGACCCACAGGTCTCACCCGATGGCCGATGGGTGGCCTTCACGGTTTCACAGCCGGCACTGGACAAGAACATCAACGTGACCCGGATCTGGGTGGTGGGTGCGTCGGGTGGCGACGCGCGCCAGATTACCGATGGCAACGGGACCGAACGGGCGCCGCGCTGGAGGCCGGACGGCTCGGCGCTGGCCTTCATTTCCACGCGCGAAGGCGGCGCGCAGATCTGGCGCTCGGGGCCCATGGGCGAAGCGCCGAAGAAGCTGACCACCATTGCCACCGGGGTCAACGACTTTCACTGGTCGCCCGACGGGAAGTCGATCTACCTCTCCAGCGACGTCAAGTGGCCGGGAGTCCAGGAAGTCGACCGGCGCAACGGCGCCTACCCGACCGAGGCAAGAATCTGGACCTCGCTGATGTACCGTCACTGGAATGAATGGCGGGTAGGCATCCGCACTCACCTGTTCCGCCTCACGCCCTCCGATGGCAAGGTGCGGGACGTCACGCCGATCGACCGCGACGTGCCGCCTATCGCCCTCGGCGGCCGCGATATCGCCCTTTCCGCGCTGGGTACCGAGCTTGCCATCGTCTACAACGCCGACTCGGTGGTGGCGACTTCCACCAACAATGACATCTGGGTCATGGGCCCCGAGGGTAGCGCTCGCCAGCCGGTGACGACCAACCCGGCCAGCGACAACAGTCCGGCGTACTCACCCAATGGCCGCTGGCTCGCGTACCTGGCGCAGAACATTCCAGGGTTCGAGTCTGACCGGCAGCGGATCATGCTGTATGAGCGCGCGACTGGCCGGCACCAGTCGCTCACGGACGACTGGGACCGGAGCGTCGCCGCCATCAGCTGGACTCCAGACAGCCGGACTATCATCGCGGAGACCCAGGAGGCGGGCGAGGGCCGTATCTTCGGCGTGGATGCCGCGAGCGGGCGACCCACGTTGCTCGTCTCGGGCGGCGTGAACAACCAGGTGCAGGTCTCGCCCGACGGCAGCTTCATCGTCTTCGTGCGGCAGACCAGTACCATGCCACCCGAAATCTGGCGCGCCAACGCGACCGGTGGCGGCCTCCGCCAGCTCTCCCACCTGAATGATCGCGCGCTCCAGGACCTGGCGCTGCAGGCGGCCGAGGCGTTCCACTTTACGGGCGCGCTCGGCCAGCAGGTCGCCGGGTGGATCGTCAAGCCGCCGGGCTTTGATGAGTCGAAGCGCTATCCCCTGCTCTATCTCGTTCACGGCGGTCCGCAGGGCGCCTGGCTCGATGAGTGGAGCGAGCGCTGGAACTACCAGCTGTTCGCCTCGCGCGGCTACGTCGTTGCCGCGGTGAACTTCCACGGCTCAACCGGCTACGGACAGCAGTTCACCAACAGTATCTCGCGCAACTGGGGCGGCCTTCCCTACGACGATCTCATGGCTGGCCTCGATTACATGGCGCGACAGCCGTACGTGGATTCGCTCCGCATGGGAGCGGCGGGCGCATCGTATGGCGGCTACATGATCTACTGGATGGCGGGACACACCCATCGCTTCCGCGCGCTGATGGCGCACGATGGCGTCTTCAATCCGCTGTCGATGGCGGGGAGCACCGAGGAACTCTGGTTCCCGAGCTGGGAGTTTGGCGGGAACCAGCTCTCGGGCACGGCGCGCAGCATCATGGAGAAATGGTCACCGGCCAACTATGTCACCCAGTGGACCACGCCGATGCTGATCGTTCACAGTCAGCATGATTATCGCGTGGACCTTTCCGAGGGGCTCCAGGCATTCACCGCCGCCAAGCTGCGCGGCGTGCCGGCCAAGTTTCTCTACTTTCCTGATGAAGGACACTGGGTTACCAAGCCGCGCAATCGCCGCCTGTGGTGGGGGGTGGCGCTGGACTGGTTTGATGGGTGGCTCAAGGGATAAGGCGTGGGGTGTGGGCGTGATGTCTCAAACCCCACGCCCTATGCCCCAATTCCCGCCTTCTCCGCGAAGACCTTCAGCGCTTCCTCCGCCTCGGGCGACAGCCTTTCCGGCAGTGACACCGTGATCTCCACCAGCTGGTCGCCCTTGCGGCCATTCTTCTCGATGCCCTGCCCCTTGATCCGGAACTTGCGGCCCGGCTGGGTGCCGGGCGGAATCCGCAGGATCACCTTCTTGCCATCGAGGGTCCGCACCTTGAGGCGGGTACCGAGTGTGGCCTGCACCATGTTGATGGGGACTTCACAGAGTATGTCGAGCCCGTCGCGATGAAAGAAGCGATCAGGCTGGACCTGGAACGTGATGATCAGGTCGCCGGCCGGCGCGCCGCCGGGCCCGGCTTGTCCCTGACCTTTGAGGCGCACCTTGGCGCCCGGTTCGGTCGCCGCGGGAACGGTGATCATCACCCGCTTCTCGGTGCGAACCTCGCCCGCGCCCTGGCAGGTGGGACACGGAGTTGACGGGATCTTGCCCCGGCCGCGGCAGCGCGGGCACGGCCGGTTGACGGTAAAGCTCCCCTGCCCGAACGCGATGGTGCCCCGGCCGCGGCACTCGGGACAGGTGGAGAGGGTGGCACCGGGCGCGGCACCGCTGCCATGGCACGTGGGACATGATTCGGTCACCGGCAGCGTGACGGGCACCTTGCCTCCCATTGCCGCGACCCGAAATGGTATTTCGACCACCGCCTCGAGGCTCTCGCCCCGCGACTGTTCCTGGCGCCCGCGGCCAAAGATCGAGCTGAAGATGTCGCCCAGCCCGAAGCCGCTGATGTCATTGAAATCGAAGTCGGGGGCGGCGCCTCCCGCGGCTCCCGCACCACTACCACGGCGCGCGGCACCCGGCTCAAAGGCGCCCAGCCGGCGCATCTGGTCATATTGCTTGCGCTTGTCGGCGTCCGACAGCGTAGCATGCGCTTCCGAGATTTCCTTGAAGCGCTCGGCGGCCTGCGGGTTGTCCGGGTTGGCATCCGGATGATACTGCTTGGCGAGTCGGCGGTAGGCCTTCTTGATGTCCGCGGCGCTGGCCGAATCCGGCACACCGAGCACCTGGTAGAAGTCCTTGGCAGCCACGTCAGTCCGACTCCTGCTCCGAATAGACCTGTACCCGCGCGGGACGCACCAGCGTTCCCTTGAACAGGTACCCCGGCTGGAAGGTGGCACTGACGCTGTGCGCCTTGGCGGGCGACGGCGCCGGAGTGGTCGAGACGGCTTCGTGCACCGACGGATTGAAAACCTGGCCCACCGGATCGACACGCTCCACGCCCGCCGACTCCAGCTCCTTCCGCAGCTTGCGGTCGATGAGCGTGGCCGCTTCCCGGAAGTTGTCCGCCGAGGTCTGGTTGTCCTCGGCCACGAGCCGGTCCAGGTCATCGAGCACCTCAAGCAGGCGGCCGATGAAGGTGGCCTGCGCGCGATCGAAGAGCTCGGTGCGCTCTCGCGCGATGCGCTTCTTGTAGTTATCGAATTCCGCCGCCAGCCTGAGGTGCCGGTCCCGCGCCTCACTGAGCTCACGCTCGATACGCTGGACCGCCTGGTCGGCGGGCTCGATGGGAAGATTCTGGCCGGCAGCCCCGGCGTCATCCTGGGCGGTGGCCGAGCTGGCCGGATCGTTTCTGGGATCGTCCTGCACGATGTTCCTCGTGGTTGTGCTGTCCCTGCAAGATAACAGCGCCCGGGGCCGTCTCAGGCCGCTACGGTCCGCCCAGGCGCTGCAGAAGGAGGCGCAGCGCCGCCTGCGCAGCACGGGCCCGCACCTCATTCCGCCCGCCCCCGAATACCATCCGGGCCGCGATCGTCTCCCGCCCGTCCGCCGTCGCAAACCAGACCGTTCCCACCGGTTTGGTGCTGCTGCCACCGCCTGGTCCGGCAATTCCGGTAATGGAGACGGCCAGGCCAGCGCCGAAGTTTCGGCGTACGCCTTCTGCCATGGCCCGCGCCACCGATTCGCTGACGGCACCGTCGCGCAGGAGCAAGTCGGCCGGAATGCCGAGCGCCGCTTCCTTGACCGGATCGGCATAGGCGACGACACCGCCCAGGAAGACCTCCGATGCCCCCGGCACCGCAGTGAGCCGGCCGCCGACCAACCCTCCGGTGCAGGACTCGGCGACCGCCAGCATGACACCGCGGCGGCGCGCGGCGTCGAGCACGACGGCGGCGAGGTCGGTGTCTCCTTCCCCGTAGATCGCGTCGCGTACGCGCGACCGCACCAGGGAAAGCGCGGCGTCCAGCCTGTCGTCAGCCTCGCGGGGAGGCAGGTGCCACGCGGTCACACGGAGGTCCACTCCATCAGAGCCGGGGAGGTAGGCCAATGTAAGCGGCGCGATCTCGGGCTCGATCTGGCCAATGGACTCGGCCAGCGCGCTCTCCGCGACGCCAACGGTGCGGACCGTGCGGCTTCGCACCACCGTGCCCGCAGCGCGCGACCGAAGCCGGGGCAGCAGCTCGTGTTCGGTGAGCATGCGCATTTCATAGGGCACGCCTGGCAGCATGACAACCAGGCCACCCGCGGGCCGCGCGACCTCCATCCAGAGCCCCGGGGCGGTGCCCCAGCGATTCTGGAGGATCACGCCACCGCGCGGCACCATGGCCTGAATCCGATTGGCCTCCGCTGGAACGCGGCCGAAGAAGCGGTAGCGCGCGAGGATGTGGCCCCACACCTCGTCGCTGAACTCGAGCGGCAGTCCCAGCACACCGGCCACTGCCGGCCGGCTGACATCATCTCCCGTGGGGCCGAGGCCGCCGGTGGTGATGACCGCGCCGCTGCGATCGAGGGCCTGGCGCACTTCGCTGGCGATGCTCTCCGTGTCATCGCCCACCGTGGAACGGTGCCGGACCTGGATGCCGGCGTCGGCCAGCGTCCGGGCCAGTTCGGCCGCGTTGGTATCAACCACCTGCCCGAGCAGGAGCTCGTTGCCGATGGTCAGCAGTTCAACTTGCACGGGAGCGTGGTCCGTTCAGCGCTGCGAGATGAGGCGACGATAGCGGTAGATGTAGACGGCGAACGAATAGATGGTGAGCGCGGTGGCGATGGCGAGCACCACCGTGACGAAGTTGCCGTGGAAGGTATTCCAGAAATTGGCGAAGCGGTTGTGGTCCCAGCCGAGGGGCTTCCGGGCATCGCGGAATGCAAACCAGAGAATGATGGCACCCACGAAAATGTTCTGGAACACGGTCTTGAGCTTGCCCGCCCCGCCGGCCGGGATCACGACGCCCTTGCGCTTGGCCCACCAGCGGAACCCCGTCATGGCGAGCTCACGCCCGATCAGCAGGATGCAGACCCAGAGGGGGATGCTGCCCCACACGGGGATGTCGTACAGGTCGTGCCGCTGCTGGGAGATGACGTAAATGGGGATCAGCGTGGCGAAGAGCAGCAGCTTGTCGGCAATCGGATCGAGCAGCTTGCCCAGGTCGGTGACCTGGTTCCACCGGCGGGCCAGGTAGCCGTCGAACAGGTCGCTCACCGCCGCGATGATGAAGATGACGAAGCAGATCACCTTGGGCCAGTAGCCATCGATGAACGGCAGGAGGGCAATGACCGGGGTGAAACAGATGCGGACGATCGTGATGATATTCGGTAGCGTCCACATGACGCGAATGGTGCTCCGATGGTGAAAAGCCGCCCGTGATGGACTTCGGTCTTCGGTCGTCGGTGAACCGACGACTGAAGACCGACGACCCGCTACCCCAATGTCTTGACCACGCTCTTGCTGATTGCCTTGAGCGTGTCGAAAACGCCCTCACCGGTGGCGGCGACCGCCTCGAAGAATGGCGCCCGCTCGATCCACTGCCCGTCCTGTTGCCAGACAAGGTATTCCCCGGGATGCTCGGCGTCGGCCAGCAGGCGCTGGCGCGCAGGATCGTCCACCGGCCAGCCCGGATTGAGCGCGGCCTGCAGTTCCTCGATGGGTGACGCGTTGGGGAGGTCCCGCTTGTTGTACTGCACCACGAACGGCAGCTTGGTCAGGTCGTAGCCATGCTGCGACATGTTGTCGTACAGATTCTGCATCGCCTCGATGTTGGCCTCCATCCGCTCCAGCTGGCTGTCGGCCACGAAGACGACACCGTCCACGCCCTTGAGGATGAGCTTGCGGGACGCGTTGTAATAGACCTGTCCCGGCACGGTATACAGGTGAAACTTCACCTTGAAGCCGCGGATGGTACCGAGGTCTACCGGCAGGAAGTCGAAGAAGAGGGTGCGCTCGGTTTCGGTGGCAAGGGAAATCATCTTGCCGCGCGCTGCGGGCGCCACCTTGTTGTACACGAATTCGAGGTTGGTGGTCTTGCCGCCGAGGCCCGGCCCGTAGTAGACCAGCTTGCAGTTGATCTCGCGGGAGGCGTAGTTGATCATCGACATGCGTGACGTGTCCCCTCAGGCCCCGAAAAGCCGGTCAATTTCGTCTTCCGCATCGCCCAGAAAACCGGTCTCGACCTTGGGCGAGGCCGCGCCCTGATCGGCGCGGCTGAACATGTCGGTGAACACCGCGTTGAGCTGGGTGACGGCGTTACGCACCCGCAGCTTGACGAGCCCCAGCGTGGTGCTGTTGTCGAACAGCACCACGAGGATGACCCGCCGGGCGATGTCGGCGAGGTACATGGATTCGCGCTCGCCCTGATGGAACAGCGCACCGAACTCGGGTTCGCCCAGCATCCGGGCCAGCTGGTCGTTGGCGCTGAAGTCCGCGGCGGTGAGCGACGCAAATGCGGTGGGATCAAATTGCACCGGCTCGCCCACGGTCGCCACCAGCTGCCCGGTGCGGTCCACGATCAGCGCAGTCCGCGCGCTGGCGTCGCCCAGGAAACTTTTCAGGATATCGTCGATACGGCGTGAATCGTCTTCGCTGAACGACCAGCTGGAGGCGCTCGGCATGCAGGCCCGCCCTTACGCGAGTGAGGCTTCGAGTCGGCGGAGGATCCGTTCCCCCCGGCGGCGCAGGAGCGGCTGCGGCTCCCAGGCCACGTAATCGCGCAGCAGCCGCGCCGTCTCCACGCTCTCCTGACCCGCCAGGTAACCCAGCGCCGCGAGGCGGCGGAGGGGACGCTGGTGAAACAGGTCCTGCCGGTGGTGCACGTAGCGCTCCTGCGCCAGCACCCAGCCGGCGATAATACCGACCCCCGTCGCCACCGCAAAGACCCCACCTCGCGAGCGCATCACCCGACCTCCTGCCGAGCGGTCAGGGCATGCGCCAGCGTGACCCCATCCACGAACTCCAGGTCGCCGCCCATGGGAAGGCCGCGGGCAAGCCGGGTGACCCGCACGGGAAGGCCGGCGAGCAGTTGCTGGATATACGTGGCTGTCACTTCACCCTCCATCGAAGGGTTGGTGGCGAGGATGACTTCCCGGACGGCGCCACTGTGGACGCGATCCAGCAAGGCGTCCATGCGCAGCGCCTCGGGCCCGATGCCGTCGAGTGGCGAAAGCCGGCCGCCCAGCACATGATAGCGCCCCCGAAAGTCAGCCCGCTCCACCACTGGTACCGCGGACGGCTCCTCCACGACACAGAGCAGCGCGGCATCACGCCGGGGATCCCGGCAGATGCCGCAGGGCTGCTCTTCGGTCAGGTTGCCGCAGATCTCGCACGCGTGCACCCGATCGGCCACGGCATCGAGCGCGCGTGCCAGCGCGCCGACCTGGCCTCCCTGCTGCGCCAGCAGGTGAAACGTCAGCCGCTGTGCCGTCTTGCGCCCGATACCAGGCAGACGGGAAAATTCGGTGATCAGGGTCTCGATGGAGCTCACAACTCACAACGCGCGCGGCGATGGGCTGTCCGGCAGTCGGGCGTACTCCGTCTGGGCCAGTTCGGCGGCCCACCGCTGGCCATCGGCGATGGCTGCCAGGAGCAGGTCCGAGACAAACTCGGCGTCGCGCGTGGCAAAGGCCTCGGGGTCGATGGCCAGGCTGCGGACGGTGCCGCGACCGTCCACTGCGACGCGCACCAGGCCGCCGCCCGCGCTGAACTCCCGGGTCTGGCCGGCGAGCTCGGTTTCGAGGGTCTGGAGCCGGCGATGCAACTGCTGGCTGAACTGCATGAACTGCTGGATGTCTGCCATATGCCCCTGCGTTTCCTGCCTGTGTGTCACCTACTCCACGATCTCCAAATCTAATTCATCGGCGGCCGCGTCGAGGGCCGGATCCCGGCGCCGGAGTCCCTTGAGCCGCTCCTCTCGCATCGCGGTCTCGGTGAGGCGTACCGGGGCCGCGGCCGTTGGGGCTCCCCGCACTTCAAACCGGACCGGGGCTCCCACGATGGCGCCGATGACTCCTTCGATTTCCGCGGCCTTCTGCTCCAGCGATTGCTGGAAGATCGGGTTGGGCTCTCGCAGGGCTACCGCCACCTGTGGCGCGTCCGCCGTGACCAGATCAGCGGCGGCGAGGGCCTCGGCCAGGAAGCGCGAGCGCTCGCGCACCAGCTCGATCACCGAGGACCAGACGGCGGAGAGGCCGGGGAGGCTGAAGTCGGACTCGAGACGCGGGACGCGGGACTCGTCTGGCGTCCGGCGTCCGGCGTCTGGCGTCTGGCGTCCGGCGTCTGGCGTCTGGCGTCCGGCGTCTGGCATCTGGCGTCTGGTGTCCGGCCTCCGGCCTCCGGCGTCCGGCGTCCCGCGTCCTGCCAGCACCTCCTCCAGGTCCACCGTCCGGTCCATCAGGGCCCAGCGGAGCAGCAGCGTCTCGGCAACGAGGCGCGGCTGGGCACTGCGGCGCAACGCGGCCTCCTGGTCGGCCAGGAGCTTGAGCATACGAAGGATGTCACCGGCGCCGAGGGCGTCGCCGACGTCATCGAGCGCCTTGCGCGCAGCTTCGGTGAGCCCTTCTGGTGTCGCTCCCACACTCAGCATCAGCTTGGCACGCAGCCATTCGGCGGCGGTATTCATGAACTCGCCGGGGTCTGCACCCGACTCGACGATGTCATCCACGAGGCCGAAGATGGCCGCAGCATCATGGTCGACCAGCGCCCGGAGCAGCCGCGTGAGCAATTCATCGGAGGCGAGCCCCAGCGTCTCCCGGACGCGCTCGGCCGTGATGCGGCCTTCGCCAAGGCTCAGGCACTGGTCGAGTACCGAGAGGGCATCGCGCATCCCGCCGTCGGCGTGCCGCGCGATCAGCGTCAGCGCATCATCCTCCGCCGCGATTCCCTCGGCGTCAAGCACGGCACGGAGGCGGTCCCGGATTGCGGCCGGCCCGATCCGGCGAAAGTCGAAGCGCTGCAGGCGCGACATGATCGGCGCGGCCGTCGCCTCGATCTTTCGCGGCTCGGTGGTGGCAAAGACGAAGACGACGCCCGGGGGTGGCTCCTCCAGGATCTTGAGCAGCGCATTCCATGCCTCGCGCGTGAGCATGTGCGCTTCATCCACGATGTAGATCTTGTGGTGGCCTTCCTGGGAGGC
>DAIMFY010000019.1:0-15974 GCA_036724295.1 Gemmatimonadales bacterium
TACGGCCAGGGCATCTTCTACCTGCCGGCCGATTCCACCCGATGGCAGCACTTCGTGAGCGACACCTCGGGGCATTCCATCTCGTGGGATTTCGTGCACGCGTTCGGCTTCGGTCCCGAGGGCGAAATCTGGTACGGCACGGTGGGCAACGGCTGGGGCGTCTCCACCGACACCGGCCGCACCTGGCGGAACTGGACATACGACCAGCTCGGTCCTGAGTGGCAATATGTGGCGCCCGACGGAATCGTGACGCAGGGCGATACCACGATCGTGGCTACTGCGGATGGCTTGCAGATCACGGTGGACGATGGCGCGCACTGGACCGCAGTGGTGGACAGCACCGGGCCTGCAGCGACGGGGCCGGCTGACACCGCGCTGGTGCTCCTGCCCAGCGAATACGTGATGGGGTTGGGCCAGGCGAGCCGCGGCCGGGTGGTGTTCACCACGCTGCGCGGCGGTTTCGCCCTGTCCGCACCCCACGGCCAATGGCAGGTGGAGCGGGCAACGGTGAGCCGGCCCACCGAAGCCGACCTCGTCTTCCTCCATCGCCGCAGTTATCGTCGGTCACCTTGTGGCCTGCACCCGGCGGGCCGCTCCTGGTCATGTGCACCGGCGGCTGCCCGCCGCGCGCCGCGCGCCGACCCGCCCGCTGATCCGAAGACCACCTGGTTCGATCGTCCCATCGCCGTGACAGACAACCCGCTCATCGACCAGACCTACCGGTATGGCTCGACCATGGGCGGCAACTTCCAGCAGCATCAGGGTGTGGAATTCAACAATCCGGACGGGACGCCGGTGCATGCGATCGGTGACGGCACGGTGGTGTACGCCGGTCCAGCCGAGCGTGGTGCGCTCACCGTGGCCATTCGCATGGATTCGGTGCTCACGATGCCCGACGGAGTCCTGCAACTGTTCTCGGTTTACTACCACAACTCGGCGCTGAAGGTACAGGTGGGAGACCGGGTGACGCGGGGAGATGTGATCTCGCTGGTGGGACATACGGGCCGCGCCACCAACGACCATCTGCACCTCGAAGTGCACGCCTCTCCCAGCGATTCAGTCGCGCTGATCGTGGACTCGTTGCAGCGTTTCCCGCCCTACACGACCAATCCGGAACTCTGGATCGCGCCGCCCGAAAACACCGGCATAGTGGCTGGCCAAGTCTGGGACTCGGCGGGTCAGCCGGTGGCAGGTGCCCGCATCTACGGCCTTCGAAAGGTCGAGCCGCGCGAGACTCCGCTTTCGTACGTCGAGACTTACCGCGACAGGGCGCACCCGCACCCGCTGTATCACGAGCATTTCGCCATCGGCGGCATTCCTGCCGGCAACTACGAGGTGGGCACCGAAATCGATGGAAGGCGTGTCTGGCGACGCGTCCGGGTCGAGGCAGGGAAGCTGACCTGGGTGGTGTTCCGCTGATGACGGACTTGGCGTGTTCATTGAACTGACCGATCACCTGCGGTGTCCCGCCGATCACGACGAACAGTTTCTCGTGCTCGTGCCCGAAGTGATGGATGGACGGGACGTGCGCCAGGGCTCGCTGGGTTGCCCCGTCTGCCATCGCAGCTATCCGATCAGGGACGGTATTGCGACATTCGGTCACGCTCCCGGCGAGGTCGCTGCTCCGACCCGTCTCAGCCCAGACGCCCAGGCCGCACTGGCAGGCCTCGGCGGGCCCGGCGGCTATGCCGTGCTGGTCGGTGGTGCCGCCGCTCGCGCCGATCTCCTGGCGCAGGCGCTGCCCGGCATCGGACTGGTCCTGGTCAATCCGCCGGGAAATGGTCCCGATCCCGCCTTCGCGAGCCGGCTCATCGCACCGTCACTGCCGCTCAAGACCGGCTCGATGCGGACCGCGATTCTCGGGCCCGGCTACGGTAGTGATCCAGCCTGGGTGCACGAGGCCGCGCGCGTGGTGCTGGTGGGCAATCGGGTCGTGGGCGAGGGCGAGGCGCCTTCGGTCGGCGAGCTGGAGCTGGCGGCGGATGCGGAGGGATGCTGGGTGGCGGTGCGGGGGAGGCTGAAGGCTCAGGGCTGAAGGCTGAAGGCTTACCGCGATATCTTCGCCCAGCTCTCAGCTCTCCTCATACAACGCATCGATCTCCTTCGCGAAGCGCTTTTCCACCACCCGCCGCCGCACCTTGAGCGTGGGCGTCAGGTCGCCGCTTTCGATACTGAAATCCTCCGGAAGCAGCAGCAGCTTCTTGGGCATCTCGAAGTGGGCACGGTCCCGCAGCACCCGCTTGAGCTCGCGATCCATCTTCGCCTGCACCTCTGGTGATGCCAGCAGCGCCACCCAGCTTTCTGCATGCACGCCCTTCCGCTCGGCCCACGCCTCGAGCTGCCCCTGGTTGGGCACGATGAGCATGATGGGAAACTTCCGCCGGTCGCCCAGCATCACCGCGTTGCTCACGAACTTGCTGGTCTTGGTCTGGTTCTCGATCGGTTGCGGGGCAATATTCTTTCCTCCCGCGGTCACGATGATGTCCTTTTTCCGGTCGGTGATGCGCAGGAATCCCTGGGCATCGAGCATGCCGATGTCGCCGGTATGCAGCCAGCCACGCTCATCGATGGCTTCCGCGGTCGCCTCGGGCTTGTTGAAGTAGCCCTTCATCACATGCGGGCCCCGGGTGAGGATCTCTCCATCCGGCGCGATCTCGACTTCCACGTTGTCGAGTGGCTTGCCGACCGTGCCGAGCTTGAGCGCGTCAGTACCGTTGACCGCGATCACCGGTGACGTCTCGGTGAGCCCGTAGCCCTCGAGCACCGGCAATCCTGCGGCGTAGAAGAACTTGGCAATATCGGCGCTGAGCGGGGCGCCGCCCGATACGAAGAACCGGATGCGACCGCCCACCCGTGCCCGCAGCTTGGCAAAGACCAGGAATGACGCGACCCGGTAGCGGAGTCCCAGCCAGCCCGGCACGCGACGCTGCCCCAGCGTGTACTCGACCCACTGCTCACCGACCCGCTTGGCCCAGAAGAACAGCTGTTTCTTGATGGGGGAGCCGCCCAGCGCGCTTTCCAGCACGCGGGCATAGACCTTCTCATAAAGCCGGGGATGGGACAGCACGACCGTCGGGTGGACCTCGCCCATCTCGGCCGCGACGGTGTCCATGCTGGTGGCGTAGTTGATGACGGCGCCTGACTGCATCATGCAGAAGTGGCCCGCCATGCGCTCGAAGATGTGCGACAGGGGGAGGAACGACAGGCACTCGTCCGTGTCCTGCAGAGGGAGGCGCTGGAGGCCACCCTCCACGTTGGAGGCGATGTTGCCATGCGTCAGCATGACGCCCTTGGGCTCGCCGGTCGTCCCGGAGGTGTAGATCAGCGTGGCGAGGTCGTCAGGCCCGGCGGCAAGCGCCAGCTCCCTCCACGCCTCATCCCGTCCGGTGACAGCGCTGCCCGCCTGCCGCACGTCGGCAAACGAGAGCGCGTCACCACCGGCGGCGTCCGCGTTCATGGCGATGACATGGCGCAAGCCGGGAAGCTCGCTGCGGATCTCGTCCACCTTGGCACGCTGTTCCGCGGAGGAGACGAAAATGGCAACCGCACCGGAATCGCGAAGGATGTGCCGGACCTGCGAGGCAGGCAGGGTCGGGTAGACCGGGACGTCAGGGCAGCGGGCGGCCAGGCAGGCGTAGTCGGCAATGGCCCACTCGGGACGATTCTCGGAGAGAATCGCGACGCGGTCACCGGCGCGCACGCCGAGCGTGCCAAGGCCGAGACTCACGTGGCGCACCTGCTGCAGGAGGTCCGCGTAGCTCAGCGGCTGCCAGGTGCCACCGCGCTTGACGCGCATGACCGCAGGCCGCTCGCGCCAGCGGTCCATGGCCCCGAAGAACAGTTCATTCAGTGTGCTTGGCATGCTCCTCCCGTCCGCTCACTGAAAGACGACGATCACGACCTGGCCCGAGCCGGCGACAGCCCTGCCGCTGCGATGCAGCGCCGAAACCGTAACGCGTACGGTGTCGGGCGCGGTGGTGCCGGCCAGGCGATTGACCGTCGCGGCCGGCAGCGCCTGGCCACTCGCATCAGACACAAGCGTGTCCGTCAGCACGCCGCCAGGCAGCTCCACGGTGCGTGCTGCGGGATCGGCGAACGCCGGCTCCGTGATCGCAAAGATGATCCGCGCGCCGGAAGCCGGTTCGAAGCCACTCACTGCGGTGTCGCTTTGCGACAGGATTGTGGCGGCCATCGCGGGCGAGGCATCCACTCCGGCAGCGACGACCAGGGTATCGGTCGGGACCGCGAGCGTGTCAGCCGCCGACAGGACGCTGAGCGTGATTGGCTGGCTGCTCAGGGATGTTTCGGATGCCTGGACCCGGCCCGTCTGGTTGGCGACCAGACCGGTGACCTGTCCGGTCGTGCTGTCCACGGCGAGGGTGGTATCCGACGTACGCCAGACGATCGAGGCGTCCACTGGCTCACCGTTCCGGTCCAGCGCCACTGCGGAGAGCTGGATGGTGTCGCCCACTTCCACGGTGGCCGGCTCCGGGCGCTGGACCTCGAGTGACACGACCCCGCCGTTGTCGGCGGTGAGGTTGCTGCAGGCGGCGAGCAGGCAGGTGCCGGTGATCCACGCGCGCCTCACGGCGGCTCCGGTGCCGGCGCGTTCTCGAGTTCGCGCAATGCCGTTTCCGCGTGCCTCACCCAGCGCTCGGCATCCGGCCCGCGCGGCGGCCGGGCGAGGAAGCTGCGAAGGTGGGCCGCGGCTTCCTCGCGATCATTGCGCTTGAGCAGAAGGAAGGCGAGACCGTAATGCGCGCCGCTCAGCGAGTCGTCCAGCTCGAGCGCGCGCCGGTAGTGTCGCACCGCTTCCTCCTGCTGGTCCACCTTGGTGCAGATGATGGCCATGTTCAGCAGGATGCGCGGGTCGGCCGGATTGTCACGATACGCCAGCCGATACGAAGTCAGGGCGGCTTCGTAGTCGCCCTGACGTTCAAGTGCCAGCCCCTCGTTCAGGTAGTCCAGCCGCTGGGGCTTCAGCGTGTCGCCGGTGTCCCGGCCAAGAATTCGTCGCCACAAGCTCATGTTGCTGGTGCTGGCCCCACGGAAGGTGGTGTTGTTGCTTGAGATACGGCGTATCGTCCGAAGATAGCCCCCGGCCGGAAGGGCCGCAACGCGAGCGGGGACGCTGTTGCCGTGCCAGCAGACCCGGCCTACCTTCGGGCCATGGCCACCACCTCACATCCCGGATCTCGCGGCGTCCTCGAGATCGACTGGACGCTGTTCGGCGAGCTCTGCCGGGCGCTGGCGCTCAAGGTGGCGCGCGCCTATCACCCCGAGGTCGTGCTCGGGATCGCCAAGGCGGGCGTGATCCCCGGGGTGGTGGTGGCGTCCATACTCCAGACCGAGTTCGCGTCCATGGTGGTCACCCGGCCCGAAGTCAACGCCGATCCGGTGCTGCTGTCGGGGCCGCCGTCCAGCGTCCGCGGCCGCCGGGTCCTGGTAGTGGACGAAACCTGCGACACCGGCAGCACCCTCAAGCTCGCGCTCAATGAAGTGCGGAAGCACGATCCGCTCGACGTGCGCACGGCTGTGTCCATCCGGACGGGCGCGTTCCTGCCCGACTTCCACGCGTTCGAGACCGAGAAGCTGATCATCCTGCCCTGGGACCGCGAAGTCGTGATCGGCGGTGAACTCGTTGTTCGCCCCGATTACGTCAGCTGGCTTTCCTGACAACCTTTTCGCATCCGGCACGGTCTCACGGTGGAACCCTCATCGGAGCCATCCATGCTCGCCAGTCGAAGCCGCCTGCTACTGGTCGTCGCCGCCCTCGCTGCCATCCCCACCCTGCTCGCGGCACAGCAGGCCGCCGGCACGCACCGCGTCGCCGGGACGCATTTCGCGGTCTATAATCTCGCCGGCTCGGTATCGGTCGTCGCCGGGAGTGGCAACGACCTCACCGTCCGCGTGACGCCACAGGGATCCGACGCTGGCGAACTCCGGGTGGCGAGCGGGGAACTTCGCGGCCGCCAGACCTTGAGGGTGCTCTATCCCGACGGCGATATCGTGTACCCGGCCCTCGGCGCCCACAGTCAGACCCGGATCGAGGTGCGTGATGATGGCACCTTCGATGGGAGCTACGGCCGTGGGCGGGATGTGCGGATCACCGGATCTGGCCGTGGCACCCGGGCCAGCGCCGACCTTGAGATTGGCGTACCCAGCGGACGATCGCTCGATCTTTATCTCGCCGTGGGCAAGGTGTCGGTGCGGAACGTGAAGGGAAATCTCGGGGTGGATGTCGGTGCGGTAGCCGTGGACGTAGATGGCCTCGATGGGGACTTCTCCCTGGATGCGGGCTCGGCGCCGGTGCAGCTCGCGCACATCAAGGGTGGCGCGCTGTCGCTCGATACCGGTTCGGGCTCCATCGCCGCGATCGACATCACCGCCACCACGATTTCGCTCGACAGCGGCTCCGGTGATGTCACGCTTGATGGAGTTACGTCCAGGAATCTGTCGCTCGACACCGGTAGTGGGGACGTGACGCTGCGGCTCGATACCGATATCGACCAGCTCACCCTCGATTCAGGATCCGGATCGGTGACCATCTACGCACCGGCTGATCTGGGTGCCGAGCTGAACGTGGACGGGGGATCGGGCGACATCGATGTCCAGCTGCCACTCGCCAACCGCACGAGCGATGAAGACGAGGACAGCCTGAGCGGCACCCTGGGCGACGGCCGCGGACGAATCACGATCGATTCGGGGTCGGGGGACGTGCGGATCCTGAAGAGATAGGCATGAGGCATGGGGCGTGGGGCATGGGTGGACGCGGGACACGCGCCCCCCCACGCCTCACGTCTCAAGCCCCAAGCCTTCCTCGTAGCCCATCCCCTGCGCCATCCGGTCATACAGCGTGCCCAGGGCATCGGGTGATCCTGCCAGGAAGCGGCAGCGCGCGTCGCCCTTGGACCGGCATTCCACTTCCATTACCGCCACTGTCTCGCCCGCCATGCGTCCAAGGAAGTCCGCCAGCAGGCCACAGGAGAGGTGGCACGAGGGATAGCTGGCGCCTGTCCCCTCGCTGGCCTCGGCCCAGTCCTCGGAGTCGAGCGCGAGCGATACCTCGCCCAGCTGACTCACCTGCAGCGTGCCCCATCCGGTTTCCGCGAAGAAGCGCGACAGCACGTCGCTGAGGTGTTCCGCGTCCAGCTGGCCCGGTTCTTCCACGCCATGGGTCTGGCCGAGCCACGCGGTATACGCGGCGAAGAGTTCCTCGCCACCGGCGAAGCCCGCTTCCTGCAGGTAGGCGGCGGCCTGCAGCCCGGTATCGCGCTCGAGGCTGGCGCGCAATTGCTGGAGAGCCCGACGGCCGAGGCCGACACAATGATGTTCCGGAAGCAGCGTCGCTGTGCTCATGATAGGCCAGTCTGCATAAGGGTGAACCAAGCTAGGACGCGGAGCCGACGCGGCGCAAGAGTTCCGCTTCGTCAATGATCTCGACGCCAAGCTGTCGCGCCTTCTCCAGCTTGCCTCCGGCGTCGGCGCCCGCCACGACCGCGTCGGTCTTCTTGCTCACGCTGCCGGCCACGCGGGCACCCGCGTCCTCCAGCAGGCGCGTGGCATCACTGCGCGACAGGTTGGGCAGCGTGCCGGTGAGGACATAACTCTTCCCGCTCAGCACGCCGCCCTTCGGGGCGGCCGGCGCCACCGGAGTGAGGCCGGCCGATTCCAGCCGCTCGACCAGGTCACGATTGCGCGGATCCGCGAAGAAACTGGTGACCGCCTCCGCAATGGTGGGACCGACGCCCGACGTCTCTGCGATGGTTTCGGCCGATGCCTGCCGGAGCGCATCCATGCTGCCGAAGCGCCGCGCGAGCAGCTGCGCCACGGTCTTGCCCACGTGACGGATGCCAAGACTGAACAGGAGCACGGCCAGCGGCCGCTCGCGGGAGGCCGCGATCGCCGCCACGAGCTGGGCTGCCGACTGTTCGGCAAATCGGTCCAGCGCGACCAGCTGCTCGGTGGTCAACTGGTAGAGACCGGCCACGTCGTGAATCAGCCCGGCATCGAGCAACTGGCGCACCCGCTCATAGCCCAGCCCGCGAATGTCCATGGCGTCGCGCGAGGCAAAGTGGACGATGCCCTCGAGCAGGCGTCCGGGGCAGGTCGCGTTGGGGCAGAATCGCATTGCCTCGTCGGCGGGCCGCTCCACCGGCGTATTGCACGCGGGGCAACGATCTGGCATCACGAACACCGTCTCGCTGCCGTCCCGTCGTTCGCGCAGCGGGCCCACCACCTGGGGAATCACCTCGCCCGCGCGAATGACCTCGACCCAGTCGCCGTTGCGGATGTCCTTCTGGGCGATGAGATCCTCGTTGTGCAGCGTGGCCGCGGACACGACCACGCCGCCCAGCTCCACCGGTTCGAGGTCGGCCCATGGATTGAGCGCGCCGGTGCGTCCCACGTTGATCCTGATCTGCTTGAGGCGTGTCACCGCGACCTCGGGCGCAAACTTGCGGGCAATGGCCCAGCGCGGCTCGCGCCCGCCGACCACGCCCAGCTCAGCCTGCAGGCCGATGGAATCCACCTTGACCACGATGCCGTCCGCGGGGAAGGGCAGCCCGGGCAGGTCGCGCTCGAAGCCGGCCACCGCCGCCTGCACCTCGGCAAGGGAGCCGAAGCGCCGGTGATGGGATTCGACATGGAATCCCCACCCTGCAAGCCGCTCCAGGATCTGGTGGTGGGCCGTGACGCCGAGACCGCCCTCGATCGGCTCGATCGAGAACGCGAACATGCGGAGCCGACGCTCGCGGGTAATGCGTGAGTCGAGCTGCCGAAGGCTTCCGGCGGCAGCGTTGCGAGGATTGGCGAAGAGCGGCTCGCCCTCGCGCTCCCGGCGTTCGTTGAGCCGCCGGAAACTCGCGTAGGGCAGGTACACCTCACCACGAATTTCCATGAGTGCAGGCCAGTCGGTGCCCCGGAGCGCGAGGGGTACGTCGCCCACGGTGCGGAGATTGGCGGTCACGTCTTCGCCCACGCTTCCATTGCCGCGGGTGCTGCCCATGACCAGCCTGCCGTCGGCGTAGGTCAGGTTGACGGCCGTCCCGTCGATCTTGACCTCGACCACATAACCGGCCGTCCTGACTTCAGGCGCGAGCCGCGCGTTCCGGTCTTCCCACTGCGCCAGCTCGTCGTCGCTGAACGCGTTGGCCAGTGACAGCATGGGGCGGCGGTGGGTGCGCTTGACCAGCGCCGAGGCCGGCTCGGCACCGAGGCGCTGGGTGGGGCTATCGGACGTGGCGAGTTCGGGATGCGCCGCTTCGAGGGCCTGCAGTTCGCGGAAGAGCCGGTCGTATTCGGCGTCGCTGAGCACCGGTGCGTCAGCGACGTAATAGGCGCGGTTGGCTTCGTCGATCAGCTGGCGCAGCCGCGCAGCTTCGTCGGCCGCGCGACCGGCGGCGGCCTCCGTCATCGGCCGGTGGCCTCCTGCGCCAGCACGGCCATGGTCACCCCGACCAGTCGTTCAATCTCCTCCGCGCTCGAGCGGGCCAGCACGCTTTCGTCCCACGGCCCCTCCCGATCCGAGAAGGTATCGAGCAGGCGGCGCAGGTACCCGATCAGTGCGGCGCGTTCGCGCTCCCGGCCGCGAAGCTCGGGGGGATCGCCCTGACGCTCCTGCAACCGCTCAAACCGGTGGGCGTTCCGCAGGGCCCGGGCCGTCAGGCTGGCGACCACCTGGCAGAACCGCACGTCGGCATCCGAAAAGGGATGGCCATCGCGGAAGGTCCGCAGGAAGATGGCGCCGATGGCGGCGCCTCGCCACGTGATCGGGATGACCGTAATGGACTTGACGCGGCGGGTGCTGAGCGCGCCGCGCGCGTGCCGGAGCGAGGCATCGGTGGCCACGTCGTCGATGTGCACCGTCTGGCCGGTCTGGAGTGCCTGGCGGAGTTCCGGATAGCGCTCCAGGTCCACCACATAGTTGCGGATGCTCGGGTCTTCGTAACTGGCCACCAGGCGCACCGTCCGGCCGTCGCGCTCGGAGAGGAAGATGGACGAGCGATCGAGCCCGAACGCTTCCCCCAGCCGGCGTGCCACGGCCTGGACGATGTCCACGAAGTGCAGCGACCCGCCAATCTCCTGGAGGATCTCGATCACTGCCAGCAGGTGCCTGCGCTCCTGCTCCAGCGAGTGCACGCGATGCTGCAGCCGCTCAACTTCATCCTGGGTGGTGATGCTCATGCCGTCCGTCCCGGGTGCCATAGTGGGAGTCCGAATCTAAGCCGGAAACGCCGTCGCGGAATAGCGTGCAGAAGGCGGCAGGCCGGTGTACAATTAGTGGTACCGTCAAGAAACGCGACGGCACCCGGTTTGTGAGCGCAGTCACCGTGCGCCGGCGCGCATGGTGTGATGCTTTGACAGAATCGACCCTGGAGGATCGTGATGGGACGCAATCACTCGGATGGCAGTGCGGGAAGCTTGCTCTCCGGTATCGTCATCGGCGCACTTGTTGGCGCTGGAATCGCGCTCTTGTTCGCGCCGCAGTCGGGCGAGGAAACCCGTCGCGAGCTGTCGCGTCGGGCGCGTTCGGCGCGCGACGATGCCATGGACCGGCTGGATGACGCCAGCACCCGCGCCCGGCGGGAATTCAACCGTCGTCGTCGGCGTCTGCGCGAGCGGCTCGATGATGGTGTGGATGCCGTGAAGGAACGGATCGCGGAATATCGCTGAGGCGGGTCGCGCCAGGGGCGCGCCGCGTGCGCCCCTGCCGCGACTACCGCGACCCGTCCTGGGCGGTGATCTCCGCCAGCAGCGCCGCGGCCTGCCGCTTGTAGCCTGGATCACCCGGGTCCGTTGGCGGCAGCGCCGCGATGCGCCGGAGCTGGATCTGCGCCTCGGGATACCGCTTCACGTCGATATACACGAGCGCCAGGTCAAGCCGGTGGAAGATCCGCTGCGGATCCAGTTCCACGGCACGCTCCAGGTTGGCAACCGCCCCGTTCCACGACGCCTGATTGAAGATGGCGCCTCCCAGGAAGTTCTTCGCCACGAATCGCTGCACCCCGCTCAGGCGCATGATCTCCGCATTCCAGCGGCCAAGGATATGGTAGGCGCCGTCATGTCCGGGATTCAGCTGGATCGCCTTGAGCGCTTCGTCGCGGATCTCCCTGGCCCGCTCGACCCGTTCCTTCTTTCCTTTCGTGAGCGACGCCCGTCCGATGGCATCGGCCAGCACGAAATGCCCGTCGGCGTCATCGGGCCTCAGCGCCACGGCCCGGCGCGCGTATGTTTCAGCCAGGGCATACATCGAGTCCCGCGCCGGCGACTTGACGCTGTCGGGCGTTTCCGCGCCTACGTCGATCAGTGCGAGCGCCGCGCGCCAGTTGGCTTCGTAATTCGTCGAATCCAAACGGGCCGCGCGCTCGAAATGCTGCAGCGCTCCCTCGGCGTCCAGTGAATCGCGCGCCGCCACTCCGGCACGGATCTCGTCGTCGGCGGTCTGGGCGGCCAGCGGTGCGATCGCCGGGCCCAGCAATGCTGCAATGAGCAGGAGCACCCGCATGATTCCCTCGGGAACATGTTACCGGCCCGAATCGGAGCCTGATCAATGGTTGTACCGCGGCTGATCGAACGCAAGCGTGATGGACATGCACTGGAGCCCGGGGAGTGGTCGGAGCTGATCCGCGCCTACACCGCGGGCCAGGTACCCGACTACCAGATGTCTGCCCTGCTCATGGCCGTCTGCTTGCGCGGCCTGGAGCCGGCCGAGCTCGCCGCGCTCACCGACGCCATGCTGGCGAGCGGTGATCGCCTGCGGTTCGATGGCTGGGACACGCCGCGGGTGGACAAGCATTCCACCGGCGGCGTAGGTGACAAGACCAGCCTGCTTCTCGCGCCGATGCTCGCTGCGGCCGGTGTCGCCGTCCCGATGATGTCGGGCCGCGGGCTGGGCCATACCGGCGGCACCCTCGACAAGCTCGAATCGATCCATGGCTTCCGGACCGACATGTCGTTGCGCAACGCCGAGGCCCAGGTGAGGCGGCTCAACTGCGCCCTCATCGGCCAGACTCCGGAGATCGCACCGGCCGACAAGCGACTCTACGCCCTCCGGGACGTCACTGCGACGGTCGAATCAATTCCGCTCATTGCCGCCAGCATCATGTCGAAGAAGCTGGCCGAGGGGCTGGACGGCCTGGTGCTCGACGTCAAGACGGGGAGCGGGGCGTTCCTGCCTTCAGTGGACGACGCACTCACGCTCGCGCGCACCATGGTGGGCATCGGGGAGAGCAGGGGCTGCAGGGTCGTCGCGCTCCTCACCGCGATGGACCGCCCGCTGGGCCGAGCCGCCGGCAACGCGCTTGAAGTGCGGGAGGCTGTGGCGGGGCTGCGCGGCCACGGGCCCGAAGACCTGATGAACGTGACCTTCGCCCTGGGCATCGAGATGCTGCGGGTCGCGGGACTGGCCGACGATGCGTCCACCGCTCGCCACCTGCTGCGGGAAACCATCCAGTCCGGTCGTGCGATCGAGCGCCTCATGCAGATTGTCGAAGCGCAGGGTGGCGATCCGGCCCAGGTAGAGTTTCCCGAGCGCTTGCCAGCGGCGCCGGTGCAGGAGCTGTTCACCGCGGCGTCGGATGGTGTCGTGGTGTCGGTCGAGCCGAGAGCGGTGGGACGGGCCATCGTGGCGCTGGGCGGCGGGCGGGCGAAGATGGATGACGTGATCGATCCCTCCGTCGGTTTCGTCTTTCGTGCGGCGGCGGGCGATACCGTCACCCGCGGGCAGCCGCTCGTGGAAATTCACGCGCGGACGCAGGACGATGCTGCCGGCGCCATGCAGGCACTCTCCGCCGCCATCATGCTCGGCGACGAAGTTCGCCTGCGCCCGCTGGTGTCGCACCGGGTGACGGCAGCCGGCGTCGAGGAACTTTCGTGATCTATTACGCCTTTCTCATCATGGTGGTGCTCGTGCTGGCGGGGTGGCTGCTGCGCCGTGGTGAGCGCGTCGCAAACCGGCGCACCACGAGCCGCGACGACATCGACTGGGACGAGCTGCGGGCGGCCGAACGGGAAGTGCAGGGGTGGGATAGTACAATACGCCCTGAGGACGATGCGCCGGGCGGCGACTGGGGCCCGGGCACCGGCAGGCCAAGACCACCGGAACTGCTGTAGGAATTGTGGGCCATGAATCGTGAGAAGCACGACCCACGACGCACGACCCACGGCCCATGACTCACGACCGACAACTCGCAACCCATGACTCATCATGCCTGAACCCTGGCTCACCGGGCCCGTGCCCGGGATCATTCCCGAACTCCAGCCTGCCGCACACGCGCTGCTCCAGGTACGAGCGGAAATCCCCGCCGCGGTCGCGGGTTTCGACGAATCGCGGCTCTGGACAGGGCCGGGCAGTGCGGCCTCACTGGGATTTCATCTGCTGCACCTCGCCGGCGCCACGGACCGCCTGCTGACCTACGCTGCTGGCCAGGCGCTGAATGAATCGCAGCGGCACGAGCTGGGACTCGAGCGCGAGCCCGCGTCCAGCGGGAGGACGATGGCCGAGCTCGTGGCTGGCGCGGTGGCGGCAATTGACGAGGTACTTGGCGTGCTGCGGGCAACGCCTGCCGGGCAACTGGATGAGGTGCGGACGGTGGGCCGTCAGGCGCTGCCGACCAATGTTCGCGGCCTGCTCTTTCACATTGCCGAGCATGCCCAGCGGCACAATGGGCAGATTGCGACGACGGTGAAGGTCGTTACGCCCTACGCCTCATGCCCCACGCCAGTCCCACATTCACCGGCAGCGCAAATGCAATGATCTCCCAGTTCATCTGGCTGACGCCGGGCATCAGCTTGATGACGAGGCCCGCGAGGGACGCCAGCACCATCACGAGCGCCAGGCGTGCCGCGATGGGATGGGCTTCGAGCGGCCGGCCGAGAACGCGGGGAAGGAGAAAGAACAGCGCCAGCGCCAGCGGGCAGAGTTGCAGCAGGTTTTCGTTGGCATAGGTGGCAGTGTGATTGGTGAGCGCCCATAGCGCGGCAAGCATCAGCCCGCCCAGTCCCGCCAGAAGGCTCCACGTACCCGCCAGGATCCCGAAGCACCATCGCGCGGCCTGCGAGTTCGCAAGCACCCTCCCTGAGACCGCCAGCACCATCCCCGTGATCAATCCCGCAAGCAGGAACCATGGCCACCAGGTGGGTGGTTGGGTGGGCGGCGGCTGGTCGGTGGACCGGAACAGGGTTTCCTCCGTCTTCACCAGCGGCCGCCTGGCACCGGTGGAATCGGCTATCGTCACGTGCCGCAGCTGATCACGGAGTGCCATCGGCAGGAACGTTTCTTCGTACTCCGAAATGGGACGGTCGGTGTGCCGGCCGAGGCCCAGTTCGATGCCGATATAGACCGGGAGGCTGCTTTCGGTGAGCCGCCGGGTCTCGGCTCGGAAGGTGGTGCCCGACGGCAGGCCTTCAGTCTGCGCCTTGATGGCGCCGCCGATCACCCGGTCCAGCGCGTCACGCACGCGGGTGGAACAGTTGTCGTAGTAGTAGTCGTAGTGATAAAAACGATTTGCCGGCAGGACGTTCCACTCGAGAAACTGCTTAAGCGCCAGCCGCTCCGGCGGCGTCAGGTCGAGCTCCTGGATCCAGACCGACCGGTTGCGCTCGATGTAGGCGCCGAGTTCCGAGCGCACATCGCCGCCGGCCATCCAGTAGCGCATGTCGCCCTTGAGGAACCGGGGCCAGAAGTCGGCGGCATTGAAGTCGAACATGCCGTAGTTGTACCAGCGCGCCTCGCCGGTGGTGGTGTCCTCCACCATGATGGCGTTGTGGCCGAAGCGCTCCCACACCTCGGCGCCAGGGCCGATGGTAATGACGGCGACGCGGAGGGACTGGCCGGGCTGCTGGGCCTGCAGCGGCGCCACGGCGCACAGCAGCAGCACGCCGGCGATTCGCACGGTGGCACGGGACTTTGAGAGCAGAGTCACGAACCGCGGGGCCCCCGTCCCGCCACTTCTGTCACCCCCGTGTCCCGCGTCACACGTCCAGGTTCGACACGTACTTCGCGTTCTTTTCGATGAACAAGCGGCGCGGCTCGACCGCGTCGCCCATCAGCTCGTCGAAGAGATTGGAAGCCTCGACTGCGTCCTCCATCGTCACCCGCAGGACGGTGCGCGTCTCGGGGTTCATGGTGGTCTTCCAGAGCTGGTCGGGATTCATCTCGCCGAGTCCCTTGTAGCGCTGGATCACCACATTGGCCTTGCCGTCCGCGCCGGCGAGCCGCTTCTGGAATTCGCCCCGCTCCTCTTCGGTGTACGCGTAGAACTCTTCCTTGCCGCGCGCCACGCGGTAGAGCGGCGGCTGGGCGATGTACACATAGCCCGCCTCGATCAGCTCCTGCATCTGCCGGAAGAAGAACGTGAGCAGCAGCGTGCGGATGTGCGCGCCGTCCACGTCGGCGTCGGTCATGATGATGACCTTGTGGTAGCGCGCGTCTTCCAGCTTGAAGTCGTCGCGGACACCGGTGCCGATGGCGGTGATCATCGAGCGGATTTCCTCGTTGCCGAGGATCCGGTCAATGCGCGCCTTCTCCACATTGAGGATCTTGCCTCGCAGCGGGAGGATGGCCTGGAACTGCCGATCGCGCCCCTGCTTGGCACTGCCGCCGGCCGAATCGCCCTCCACCAGGTAGATCTCGCTCAGCGCGGGATCGGTGATGGAGCAGTCGGCCAGCTTGCCGGGGAGCACCGCGTTTTCGAGGCCCGACTTCTTGCGCACCAGGTCGCGCGCCTTGCGCGCCGCCTCGCGCGCACGGGCAGCCGCCACTGCCTTCTCCACGATGGCGCGGAGCACCGGCGGATGCTCTTCCAGGTAGGCGCCGAGATGTTCGTTCACGACCTGGCGGACGATGCCCTCGACTTCGGAATTGCCCAGCTTGGTCTTGGTCTGGCCCTCGAATTGTGGCTCGCGCACCGACGTGGACAGCACGAAGCCGATCGCGGCGCCGTCGTGGAGGCGGGGCACGAGGGCCTTGACCA
>DAIMFY010000020.1:0-15407 GCA_036724295.1 Gemmatimonadales bacterium
GTCGACCGTCGACCGTCGACCGTTGACTTCTCACCGGGCCGCCGAGCCGCCGAGGCAAGGCGCGCGGCATCGCGCTAACTTGCAGGCATGACACAACCGGAAACTGCAATCGTCACTGGCGCCACCGAAGGGATCGGCCGCGCCATAGCGCTGGGGCTGGCCGGCGCCGGCTACCGCGTGGGGGTCTGCTCGCGCACCGCGAGCAAGGTGGAGGCGCTCGTCAGCGAACTGCGCGCCGCCGGCGCCGAGGCGTCGGGCCGTCGAGCCGACGTGTCGGATCCCGGTGAGGTGAGGGAGCTCGTGAGCCAGGTGGAGCGCGAGCTCGGACCGGTGGACGTGCTGGTGAACAACGCCGGCATCATGCGATTCAATCCCATCGCCGAGCTGTCGCTCGAGGACTGGGACGCGACCATGGCGACCAACGTGCGCGGCCTCTTCATCGCGACCAGGGCGGTGCTGCCCGGCATGCGGCAGCGGCGCCATGGGGCGATCGTCAACATCGCGAGCCTCGCCGGCAGGAACGGCATCGTCGGGGGCGCCGCCTACACCGCATCCAAGCACGCCGTGCTCGGCTTCGCCAAGTCGCTGATGCTGGAAGTTCGCAAGGACGACATCCGGGTCATTACCATCTGCCCCGGCAGCGTGGACACCAGGCTCCTCAAGGCCGAACCGTCCATGTACGGGAAGGACCGCAAGATCATGGCGCCGGAGGATGTGGCCGACGTCGTCCTGGCGACCCTCGCGCTGCCGGCTCGCGCGCTGGTGAGCGAAATCGACCTCCGCCCCACCAATCCGTGAGTGGGGCAGGCCCCACAATCCGCATCACCCACTGCCTCTGCCGACGCACCAGCTTCAGCGACCTGCTGCCCCTGGCCCGCGCCGGCCAGTGGGACTTGGAGACGCTGATCGCGGAGACCGGCTGTGGCGGCCAGTGCGGGCTCTGCCGGCCCTATCTTCGCCGGATGCTGGAGACCGGCCAGACCATCTTCCATGAACTCCTGACCGAGCGCTCATGAACGATCGCACGCTCGCTGACTGGCTCCGCACGCTCCGGCCGCTGCTGACGCTCACGGTAGCGCTCTGGCTCGCGGCCCTGCTGGCGGCGTTCAACGCGCGCGATGGTATCACCCTGCTGTTCGTGATCTCGGCCGTGGCCGTGACCGTGATCGCGCTGCGGCGGGGGCAGCGCCTCGCCGAGCGCCAGCACCACGCCCTGCGCGGGGCACTCGCCTCGGCCGACGCGCGGAATCGCGAGCTCGAACGCCTGCGCCACATCGGCGAGACCCTGCTTTCCAACCGTACCCTTGGTGACCTGCAGCAGGAGGTGGCCTTCGCCGCGGCCGACCTGCTCGAAGCCGAGAGCGGGGCGATCACGATCGTGGTGGAGGAGGGGCGCTTTCTCCGGATGGTGGCCGCGGGCGGCCAGCTCGCGGCCGCCCGCGGCATGCTGCTGCCGGTGGACGGTTCGCTGCTGGGCTGGGTGGTGACCCACGACCAGCCACTCCTCGCCAACGACGTGGACCACGACGCGCGCAGCTACAAGGAATCGCCGGCGTCGGTCGACCTTCGCACGGCGGCCATGGCGCCGCTCAGGGCATCGGGTGTAGTGCTCGGCACCGTCGCGGCCTACAATCGGCGGGACGGCAAGGCGTTCACCGACCACGACCTCCAGCTCCTTCAGGTGCTGGGCGACCAGGTCATGGTGGCCCTCGACCGTACGGCGGGCCTCGAGGCGAGCCGGCAGAACGAGGCGGCGCTGGTGCTCAAGAACCGTGAACTGGTGCGCGCAACGCGGCTCAAGAGCGAATTCCTCGCCAACATGAGCCACGAGCTCCGCACGCCGCTCAACGCCATCATCGGCTTCAGTGACCTCCTGCGCTCGGGACAGGTGGGCGAGGTGAACGAAATGCAGGCCGACTTCCTGGAGTCGGTGCTGCGCAACGGTCGCCACCTGCTCGGCCTCATCAACAACGTGCTCGATCTGTCCAAGATCGAGGCCGGCCGGATGACGCTCGACCTCGGCACCATGGATATCCGCCAGGGTATCGAGGGTGCGGTGGCCGACACCGCGAGCCTGCGCGCCGCCAAGGGGCAGCGCTGCACCGTCGAGGTCGATCCTGCCGTGGACTTCAGCATCCAGGCTGACAGCGTGCGGGTCCGGCAAGTGCTGTTCAACCTGCTGTCCAACGCCTCCAAGTTCACGCCCGAAACAGGGGAGATCACGGTGCAGGCGGTCCGCACCCGGGCCCCGGTACCGGTGCCGGCAGACCGCACCGGCGACGAGCAGCCATACATGTCACGCGAAGTCGTGTGGGTGTCCGTGCTCGACAACGGCATCGGCATCCGGCCGGAGGACCGCGACAAGCTGTTCCAGGAATTCAGTCAGGTGGACAGCGCGCTCAACCGGCAGCAGCAGGGCACCGGGTTGGGGCTCGCCCTCTGCCGGAGCTTCGTGGAGATGCACGGCGGCGCCATCGGCGTGGACTCGATTCCCGGCCGTGGCAGTACCTTCTGGTTCCTGCTGCCGGTGGAAGGGCCGGTACGGAGACCGGAGAGCGCCTGAGAGCTGCGAGCTATGAGCCGGGAGCGACATCTTCGCCCAGCTCTCAGCTCTCAGCTCTCAGCTCCCAGTTCACGGCTCACGACTCACAGCTCCCAGCTCCGGCCGGTGCGGTGTGCGTCCGTCCCGGCGAGAGAGAGTGTTCCATGTCTTCCGTTCTGCTTCTGCTCGCGCTCGCCTCCGGCGCGCCGTCGTCGGTGGCGTCGGCAGCGGCCATCCAGGGCACCGTTATCGGCCGTGATTCGCTGCCACTTGCCGGCGTCCGCGTGTCACTGATCGAGACTGGCCGCATCACCACCACTGACAGCAGGGGACGATACCGGTTTGCCGACGTGGCCCGCGGCTCCTATGGGCTGTCGTTTGCCATGGTCGGGTATGCGCCTGTGGTATATCGCGTCCGCATGGAGGGGAGTGACCTGACCCTGGACGCAATGCTGTTGCCTTCGCTGGTGGAGCTGCCCGATGTGCAGGTAACGGCATCTCCGCTCGCAACCACCGCGCTGAATTCGCCCCAGCCCACCTCGGTTCTCGGATCAGCGGACCTGGCCATCACAGGCGCGCCCACGCTGGGCGAGACAGCCAGCAGCCTGCCCGGTGTGCGCAGCGCGAGCACTGGCGCCGGCATCGGCAAGCCGGTCATCCGCGGGCTCTCATCGAACCGGGTGCTGGTGCTGGCCGATGGCCAGCGCATGGAGACGGCGCAATGGGGCGATGAGCACGGTCCCAGCATCGAGACGGCGAACGCTGCCCGCATCGAGGTCATCCGGGGACCAGCCAGCGTGCTATACGGATCGGACGCGCTCGGCGGAGTCATCAATGTGGTGGCCCGGCCGCTGCCCGATGCACTCGACAAGCCATCCTTCGTTGCCGCCAGCGCTGAAGCGACCTATGCGACAAACAATGACATGCCGGTGGGCACGCTGGCAGTCGAGGGCGCCGACGGCGGGTTCGGCTTCCGGGTCTCCGGGACGGCACGTAACGCTGGCGACATACGAACGCCGGACGGACCACTGGATAACAGCGGCCTGTCCACTGTCGGTGGTGAAGGTTCGCTGGGGCTGCGGAGTGGCTGGGGCTCGGCCAGCCTCACATATGCTCATCGTGACGAGCGCCTGGAAATCCATGAAGATCCCGCCCAGGCACCAGATGCCACGCCATTCCAGCGAATCGCCGAAGACCGCGTGCACCTGAAGGCGATGTTGCCCCTCGGCGAGTCACATCTTGACGTGAGCGGTGGCTTCGAACGCAACCACCGCCGCGAGTTCGACGAGGACGGCGCCACCGAGGTGGCGCTCGGGCTGCAGACGCAGAGCTGGACCGGGGATGTGCGCCTGCACCACCCTGCCGTCGGGCCGTTTGCGGGGATCTTTGGCGTGAGCGGTGAGCGAAGCAGCCTGGGCACGTATGGCGAAGAGGCACTGGTACCAGCCAACCGGGTGATGTCTGGCGGCCTCTACCTCTCGGAACAGGCGTCGCTCACGCGCTGGGAACTGAGCGTTGGCGTTCGCGGTGACGTTCGCCGCCTGAATGTCGAGGACGACGACCGTCTCGGTGTCACCGGACAGGCTCGCAACTACGGCGCTGTCAGCGGGAGCCTGGGTGCACTCTTTCACGCCTCGGAGCGCACCGCACTCGTACTCAACATCGGCCGGGGCTTCCGCGCACCGAGCGCGTTCGAACTCTTCGCCAACGGCGTGCATGAAGGGACGGTGCGCTTCGAGCGGGGTGACCCGACGCTGTCCAATGAGCACTCGTTCAACACCGACCTGTCGTTCCGGGTCGCGTCGAGCAGGGTCAGCGCGGAGGTGGGTGGCTTCCTCAACCTGGTGGACAACTACATCTACCCCATGCCGACCGGCGGAACCGACCAGGCGAGCGGGTTTCCGGTCTTCCAGTATACCCAGGGCAACGCCCGGCTCATGGGGTTTGAGGCGGTGGCGGAATACCACCCATCCGCTTCGCTTCACTTCCGTACGACGGCTGACTATGTAGAGGGCCAGAACACCGACCTCGACCAGCCACTGCCGTTCGTGCCGCCACTCCGGGCCACGTATGCCATCCAGATCGAGGGCAACGACATCGGTCCACTCGGCGGACCGTACTTCTCGGTCCAGGGCGAGACCAACCTGAAGCAGGTGCGATTGGCGCCGGACGATGTTGCGCCGGACGGAAAGACACTGCTGCACCTTGGGGGCGGCTTCAACTGGACGGTTGCTCGCCGCACGGTGACGCTGGACATCCAGGTGCGGAACCTGCTCGACACCCCATATACCAGCTTCCTGAGCCGCTACAAGCGCTATGCTCTCGACCCGGGGCGCAATGTCATCGTGCGGGCAAGGACGTCGTTCTGAAAAAAGCCCGGCCCCGGCGGCAATCACCGGGGCCGGGTTGCTGCATGGCCACGAAAATCAGAGGTCGCCGCCACCACCACCGCCACCCGGCGGTTGATCGATGGTACGATGGATCTTGAGCGGATATGGACCGATTTCCGTATGGCCCTGGCTCACATGATAGAGGCTGAAGAAGAGGATAACGTCCTCTCCCTCATCCAGGCCTGACAACATCCCTTGAAGGGGATCGGACCCGTTAGGCTCGAAGGCAAGCGGGAGTGTCAGCACCTGCGCCGAAGCGCTGGTGGACACTCGCAACGCGAACTCCTTGGCCGGCAGGCTGGATTCCCGCGCGCCACTGGGCTTGAAGAAGGTGCTCCTGACACAGAACAGGGAGGAGCCCACCGTCGCGGTGGCACCCGCGAAGCCATTCGTTTCCGCCGTAGCCGGGTAATCGGTGCCAGAACCGGTGCATGTCGGGCTCAGCGTAATGACCATCTTGTCGATGCTGGGCTCGAACACGTTGTTGTTATCGGTGCCGCTGCTGCAACTGGCCAGCAGCACGCCGCCGAGCACCGCCGAACCCAGCAATCTCCGCGTTGTCACGCGACGCATCGAAAACCTCCGAAAGGAGTAGTAAGTCGTAGGTCGTGAAGCCGAGGGTCGAGGGTCGCCTTCCCGCCTAATCTAACTCTCCCCAGGGTGACGCGCCGGATGGGCCCAGTTGCACCCGTCCTAACCGCCACCCCCCAGGCGCGGGGATCGCTTCCAGCCGGGCATCATCGGCGGCGAGACGGCCTCGCGACGCAGCACCTCCAGCCAGGGAGCGAGGGTGTCGGCTACCTGCCGGGCCCAGTCCTCATCGCCCCCGCCAAACATCCCCTCCTGCGCCACGCTGAAGATCACCGCGCCGATGATGCGGCCCTGAAAACGAAGCGCCGAGATCAGCGAGGTGCGCTCCGGCTCGTCAGTGATGAGTACGCCGGCCTCGCCGCGAAGGACCCGGCCGAGGGGTGACTCGCCGGGTGCGCTCTGCGGCACATCGGCGAGGGCGCGCCGCTCCCCCGGCTGAAACAGCGCCACCCGGGATTCGTCGCCCAGCCGGAGTGCGATGGTCATTTCATCGAAGTCCAGCATGCCCGCGGCTTCGCTCTGTGCCCGCCGCAACGCTTCAACCGGATCCTTTACGGAGGTCAGCGCTTCCAGCATGCGCGAGAGCCGGCCCGGCGCGCTGCGCTGCGCCGCGGCATGACTGCGCAGCACCTGCAGGTGGCCCGCCAGCACAAAAGCATCTACCCGGATGGCAACGGCGGGTGCAATGCAGGCGAGGAGCGCGAGATCGTCATCGCTGTATTGATGGTCGGATGGTGATCCGAGCAGGAGCGCGCCAACCATGCGCTCCGCCATCTCGAGCCGCACGCCTGCAACGGAGCGCATGGCCGGGCTGCCCGCCACCGGCGGCACGGCGACCGGATCGCCCGGCACGCCTTCAAAGAGGACGGAGTCCGCATCGGCAAACAGTCCGGCGAGATCGACCTGTGCCCGCGGCACCACGAGGTCGGGGTCGCCCCAGAGCGGCCCCCCAGGATGTTCACCCAGCCGGTACCATTGCTCATTGGAGGTGCCGGGAACCAGTAACTCCAGCCGGCTGTGCGGGACAACCGATGCGAGCGCCTCGCTCATCTGCTGGGCCAGCTCGCGTGGAGTGCCTGCGCTCGCGGCGAGCCTGGTGACGTGAGCGATGAGTTCGAGTATATCGCGCGCCGTGCGTTCGGCTCTCGGTGCCTCGTTGGCGCGCCAGCGCCGGGCCAGGCGGCCCAGCGTCGCGGCGAGCGCGTCGGCGGCGAGCTGGGCGGCAGCGCGTTCCCGGGGGCCATGGACATCGGGCGCGAGGGCCGCGAACATGAGCAGGCCAACGTCCATGCCCGCATCGGTCGCCACCACGCAGGTGGTGGAACGATATCCAGCGTCACGCACGATATCTTCCAGCAGGGCCAGCTGCTCGCGGCCAATGCTGGGTGGTTCCGGAACGGCCAGGTGGTCCGCGGCGAGCGCCTCGGGGCCGAGCAGCACGGAGCCGCCCGCTGCGGGATAGAGCCAGAAGCCGAAAAGTTCGTGCGGGATTTCGCCAGCGAGGGAAACCGAGAGCGCCTCGTGCCAGGTGGCGCGGGTGATCTCGTCCGCCGGATCCTCGCCCTGCCTGAGCAGGGGCACGAGCGGCCCTTCCCCAAGGAACTGGATGGGGACTCGGTGCTCGGGCGGCGTTTCGTCGGCAGACATGATGGCCCTGCAAGCGCACGAGCCGTGCCCCGGCCTGGACCCGGACGGCTCGCTGCAAGTTGTTTGCTGTCAACATATTACGGCAACGCCCAGCGGCGGCAGCGCGGTGGGACTAGGTATTTCGCCACAGCGCAGCCGCGTCCGGCCAATCGCTGGCGCTGCCAGGGAGGAATGCGGTGGACACCTTCACGCTGAAAATCGATGGCATGTCCTGCGGACATTGTCTCAAGGCAGTGTCGCAGGCGCTGCGCGAGGCACCTGGCGTGCTCCAGATCGGAACGGTCGAAATGGGCCGCGCCGAGGTCACGATCGACGGTTCGGTCACCACACCAGCGAAGGTGGCGGAAGCGGTGGGCGAGGCGGGGTATCGGGCGGAGGTGGTGTAACAAGGCGAGTCGCCGTCGCGAGCCGTCGTCGTTACCCGGTCTCACATCGAAACCGCCACAGCGCTTCCCCGGTACGCGCCTTGCTCCCTAGTTTACCGGGCAGTTTACCGTGTGATTCTGGCAGCGAGGTGAGAGCGTAGTGGCAGGAAGACTTCTTGGTGCGGTTGCAGCCGCCCTTCTATGCGCAGCAATTCCAACGATCAGGACTGCATCCGGCATCGAGCCGGCTACGGTGGCGGTCCGCGACAGCACCGGCACCGATCACGCCGTCCTCTCCAGCGAACTGGTGAGCGCGGCGACCGCCGCCGGGCTCAGCACCGGTGTGCTCCAGCGCGCGGTCGAGGCCCATGAACGGGTGGTGGCCGCTGGCCGCAGCGCCAGCCCGCTGCTTACCGTCATCGACTACAGCAAGCTGTCGCGCGAGAAGCGGCTCTGGGTGCTTGATCTCGATCGCGATTCGGTACTGGCGCACACGCTCGTGGCGCACGGCCGGAACAGCGGCGGAGACCAGGCCACGCATTTCTCGAACGACCCCGGCAGCAACCAGACGAGCCTTGGCACCTTCGTCACCGGCAAGACCTACGTCGGCGCCCACGGCCTCTCGCTCCGGCTCATCGGCCTCGATCGCGGTGTCAATGACAACGCGCTCGCGCGGGCGATCGTGATTCACGCCGCCGACTACGTCAATCCCGGCATCGTCGCCTCGCTCGGCCGTCTCGGACGCAGCCTCGGCTGCCCCGCGCTCTCGCCCGATGTGGCGCCGGCAATCATCGACCTGATCAAGGATGGGACGGTGGTGTTCGCCTTCGGCGAGACGGGCAGACGGACGGGCCGACAGACGGGAAGTTCTTTCTGACGACTACTGTCCGTCAGTCCGGCTGTCCGACTGTCCGACTATCCCAACAATTCTGCCAGCCCCGCCGTCCGCAGCAGCCGAGCGTAGCGTGAATCACGCGCGAGTCCGTGGTGGTCGTAGGGAAAATCGGTGAGGACCCGGCGCAGCCGGCCGGGCCGGTTGTAGTAGCTCCGTTCCACCCAGTCCATGGCCCGGGTCCATTCGCCCAGCTCGGCGTGCAGGATGATCAGCCGGTCGGCCAGTTGCCGGCTGGTGCGCGCCTCCGAAAACGGGTCTTCCACCTTGGCGCGCTCTTCCAGCGCGGCAACGTCACGGCGGAGGTCTCGTTCGCGCGCTTCCGCCCAGCCGAGCTCGCCGGCTTCCTGCATGAGCAGGGTGGCGCGTTCGTGCTCACCACGCACGCCCAGCAGCATCCGCCGCGCATCGAGTGCCTCGTCGTGCCGTCCCGCGCGGTGGCAGCTCATCTCCAGCCGTTCGAGTGCTGCTTCGTAGCCCGGCGCCAGCCGCAGCGCTTCGCGCAGTGGTGCGATCGATTCATCGTAGCGGCCCAGGGCCATCAGGATATCGCCCAGCCCCACCCGCTGGAATGCCGCGCGCGGCGCGAGGTCGGCCGCGATCCGCATCTGTTCCAGCGCCTCGTTCAGCCGCCCGGCGATCTTGAGCCAGACCGCGTAGAAGCGGCGGCCGAAGGAATCACCGGGCGCCAGTTCCACGCCGCGCCGCAGCTCGCGTCCTGCTTCCTCGAAGTCATCTTCCCAGTACAGGAAATGAACGCCAAGGGTGGTGTGGACTTCGCCCAGGTTGTCGTCAAGTGCAAGCGCGCTGAAGAGCAGTTCCTTGACCTGGCGAAATCCCTCCTCGCGGTCCACGAAGCCTCGCGCAGCCTGCGTCATTACGACGCCAGCGAGGCTGCTCATCGCTTCGGGGCTCGAGGGCATCAGGTCGTGCGCCTTCTCAAGGTACACCCTGGCCATCTGCAGCCGGGGACGCGTGGCCTCGCCACCCTGAGTGGCGTTGACGCTGAGCTCGCGGCCCTTGGCGACGAGTTGTGCGACTTCGTCGGGCAGTTCACGGTGTGGCTTGGGCGCGGGCGACACTGCCCGCGCGACGGTGCTGATGTGCTCCGCCGAATTGTGCAGGCCGCGAAGCACATCGAGCACGGCGGCCGCGCTCGCCGGCCGCTCCTCCGGCGATTTGGCCATCAGGTCACGACAGAGTTTGTCGAGACGCACATCGAGGTCCGGCCGGCTGGTGCGGACCGAGGGAATCGGGGCGAGAACGTGCGCGGCAAGCAGCGCCGCGGAGTTCTGCGCAGTGTACGGCGGGGCACCGGTCAGCAGCTCGAACGTCATGCAGCCCATGCTGTAGAGATCGGCTCGCCCATCGGGCCGTTCGCCGGCTGCCTGCTCGGGACTCATGTAGGACGAGGTGCCAAGCACCAGACCGGTCCGCGTCAAGGCCCCGGTGGTCATCTCGGTGTTGAGTGCAATCCCGAAGTCGGCCAGGATGGCGCGTCCGCCATGCCAGAAGACATTCTCCGGCTTGAGGTCGCGATGCACCACGCCCATGCCGTGCGAGTAGGCGAGCGCCTCCGAGAGGTCGGAGAGAATGTGAATGACGTCCATGGGCGGCAGCGGCCCGCTGCTGGTGAGCCGCTCACGAAGCGTGCCGCCATTCAGGAACGGCATGACGTAGAAAAGCGATCCATCGCTTTCGCCGGAATCGAACAGGGGAACGATGTTGGGATGAACCAGCCGTGCCGTAAGGTGGATCTCGCGGTGAAACCGGTCGGAGCCAATCGCCGACGAGGCTTCAGCGCTGAGCAGCTTGATGGCCACGGGACGGTCCAGCAGTTCGTCGTGGGCCAGGAACACCGTGCCCATGCCGCCGCGGCCGAGCTCGCGTTCGATGTCGAAGCGGTCGGAAAGCAAGTTGGGGCCTCAAGGCTGGGGACCTTCCGAAAGCGACTGCCGGTTGCACAGTGAAGCTACGGGGCGGAAGCAGGATGGCAAGGCGAGCAGGGCGAGCAGGTGGTGACCGTTGACCGTTGACCGTTGACCGTTGACCGTTGACCGTTGACCGTTGACCGTCGACTATCACCCCATGCTTTGGCCCCGGCTCCTCGTGCTCGCCCTGTCCGCCCTGCCCGCCCTGCCGCTCGCCGCCCAGGTGCCCGACTCGGTCGCGCGCGACACGGCCGTACCGGCACTTCCCGACATCACCGTCGTTACCCGCGCGCCCACACCACTTGGCCGGCTGCCACGCGCGGTGGGTGTGCTGGATTCCACCGCGCTTCGCCGTGGACGGATAGGCACCGGTCTGGCCGAAACGCTGAACGGCCTGCCCGGCGTCTTCGTGGCTGATCGCGGCAGCTTCGCACTCGACCAGCGGATTTCGATACGCGGGGCCGGGAGCCGCGCAGCGTTCGGGACGCGGGGCGTCACCGTGCTGCTCGACGGGGTACCCCAGACACTCCCGGACGGACAAAGCCAGCTTACCAATGTCGACCTGACGGCGGTGGACCGGGTCGAGGTCTTGCGGGGATCCTCGTCGGCGCTCTACGGCAACGGCGCCGGCGGCGTCGTGAGCCTCACCTCGGCCCGAGCGGCAGATGCCCCGCTTGCCGGGCGCGCGCGCCTGGTTGCCGGCGCGTTTGGCCTGCTCACCTGGAGTGGCTGGGGCAGCGCCCGTCGCGGTCCGCTGAGCGGCACCGCCTCACTCTCCCGCACCACGCTCGACGGATTCCGGGAGCACAGCGCCGCCGACCTTCGACAGCTGAGCGTGAGCGGTGCCTATGACGGAGTGGCGACTCGGCTGGCCATGCATTTCAGCGCGGCCGACGATCCCCGGGCCGATAATCCCGGGGCGCTCACCCCCGCCGAATATGCCGCTCGCCGCGATGCGGCGGCGCCCAACAACCTGCTCCGCAACGCTGGCAAGGACGTGAAGCAGCAGCAGCTCTCGGTGCAGGTTGCCCACAACGACACGCGCGGCAACAATCTCGAGCTCATGGCGTTCGGCCTGCTCCGCGACCTGGACAATCCGCTCGCAAGCAACACCCTGGTGCAGATCGGGCGTCGCGTCGGGGGAATCCGCGCCCTTGCCACGCATCAGCCACATCTCGCGACTGCTCCCATCGTGTCGCTTGGCGCCGACGCACAGTGGCTCAGGGATGATCGCCGCAACGTCACGCCCAACGCGGGGATGCCCACGGAGACCACGCTGAGCCAGCTCGAGTACACCACGGAACTGGGGCCCTTCGTACGTACAACGTGGACTCCCACGCCGGCGTGGCTGTTCGAAGCCGGCGTGCGCTACGACCTGGTCCGGTTCCGGGTACGCGATCGCCTGACGGCCGATGGGACCGACGACTCGGGCCATCGGAGCATGAGCGCCTGGAGCGGCAGCGGCGGGCTGAGCCGGATCCTGGCGCCGTGGCTCATCCCGTACATGAACATTTCCACGTCGTACGAGACACCGACGACCACCGAGCTGGCCATCCAGCAGACCGGTGGCGGCGGCTTCAATCCGGAGCTCGGGCCCCAGCGAACAACCTCGCTGGAGTTCGGCGCGCGTGGGACGACAAGAAGCCTGCAATGGTCGTTGGCGGCCTATCAGGCCAGGATCCGTGATGCCATCGTGCCATTCGAGGAGACCAACGGGCGCTCCTTTTACACCAACGCCGGCCGCATCCGGAACCGCGGCATCGAGGCATCGGCCTCGGTGCGCGTCGTGCCGCACTGGACTGCACAGGCCGCGTGGACCTGGTCAGATTATCGCTTCACCGACTACACCCTCGTGGCCGGCGCAGATACGACGTCGCTGGCCGGGCACCACCTTGCCGGACTGCCCAACTCGGTCCTGCGTCTCGGTGTGCGAGGTACCGTCGGTGATGCATGGATCGCGCTGGACGAGAGCCTGATGGGCGGCGTCTGGGCCGACGACGCCAACACCATCCGCGTGGACAGCTGGCACACCACCGACCTCCGTGCCGGCGCGACTCTTACCCTTGGCATCACCCGCCTCTCGCCGTTCGTGGGCGTCAATAATCTCTGGAACGCACGGTACGTCGGCTCGGTGACCATCAACGGCTTTGGCGGCCGGGTGCTGGAGCCGGCGGCGGGACGGAACGTGTATGTGGGAGTGGAGGTTGGGGGTAAGGGGTAAGGGGCTAGGGGCTAGGGGCTAGGGGCTAGGGGCTAGGGGCTAGGGGCTAGGGGCTACAAAGATTATCATCGCTCATCCCTAAGCCCTAACCCCTAATCCCTAGCTCCTGTCCCCATGCTCTTCGTCGACAACCACGACGTCACCGATGCCCGGCTCAACCTCGCGCTCGAGGAATACGTCCTCCGCAACAAGATGACCGAAGAGGATATCCTCCTCTTCTACGTCAACAGCCCCTCCATCATCATCGGCCGGAACCAGAACACCATCGAGGAAATCAACTCCGACGTCGTGGCCCAGCGCGGTATTCGCGTCGTCCGGCGGATTTCCGGCGGTGGAGCGGTCTACCACGATCTCGGCAATCTCAACTTCTCGTTCATGACCCGGGACGTGCATGGCCGCTTCAACCGCTATGAGACATTCAACGGACCCGTGGTCGAAGTGCTGCGCGACCTGGGTGTGCCCGCCGAGCTGAGCGGGCGGAACGACATCCTGGCGGGCGGGCGGAAGATTTCCGGCAATGCCCAGTTCGCGAGCGCCGGCCGCATGTTCAGCCACGGCACCCTGCTCCTCGATGCCAACCTCGACGATGTCACGGCCGCGCTCCGTCCCAAGCCGGGCAAGCTGGAATCCAAGGCGATGAAGTCGGTGCGGAGCCGGGTTGCCAACATCAGCGAATTTCTCTCTGCGCCCCTCGACGTGCGGGAGCTGCGCGAGCTGATCATCGAGCGGATCTTCGGCACACGGGACCGGAGCCGGATGACGATGCTCACCCTGAGCGACGAGGATCACGCCGGGGTGCGGAAGCTCGCGGCCGAGCGCTATGACAACTGGGACTGGAACTACGGCCAGAGCCCACCCAGCAACCTCCAGCGGGCCATGCGATTCGCCGGCGGTGAGATCGACATGCGACTCGACCTGCAGGAGGGCCGCATCGCCGGTATCCGCCTCTTCGGCGACTACATGGGTAGCGCCGACGTGGCCGAAGTGGAGCAGCGCCTGGTCGGCTTGCCCTATGACCGGGATGCAATCGTCGCCGCACTCGGCGACATGGACGTTGGAACGTATTTCGGAAAGATCGAGCGGGATGAAGTGCTGGCGGTGATATGTCCGTGAGAGCGCGTAGAGGCACGGCATGCCGTGTCCCTACGCGCTCTCATAGCTCAACTCACCCTCCACAACCCGCGCCGCGGCAGTCCATGGGTGCTCCACCGCCTTCCCCGGCGCCATGATATGCAGCACCTCGAATCCTGCCCATTTCATTGCGTCGGCGATCATGCTGCGGTGGCAACGCCACCATACCGCCTCGGCGCACATGATGGCCGTCGGTACGGCGCAGGCGATATTGGCCAGCTCGTCCAGAGCCAGGGCAAATTCTTCGCTTTGCATGTAATCCGCGTATCCCCGGAAGGCAGGGTGGCGCCAGGCGGTGTTCCGTGAGTCCGGCGATGTCTTCCGGCGGCCACCGAGTTCCGGCAGCCAGCGATACTCGATGCCAGCGCTCTCCAGGCTCGACTTCAGCACTTTCTTCCCGAACTGCGGCACCCGGCGTGAGCCGGGAATGCTCCGCACATCTGCCAGCAGCTCGATGCCATTCTCGCGCAACAGCGCGATAAACTCTTCGATGGAGCGGGTGGAATGGCCGATGGTGTAGAGGGTGCAGGACATGGAGTAATGATAGTCGACGGTCAACGGTCCAACTGTCCAGGTGTCAGACGGTCCAACCCTCAGAACACCGTCAGCAGCGCCATGCACAACAGCCCATAGACGGTGATGGCGAGCCAGAAGCCGCCAGGGCTCTCGTCCCGGAGGATCCGCTCGCCACGCCATCCCCTTTTCACCAGCACCTCGCCCCGGCTCAGCGACTGGGCGATATAGAGTGCCAGCACGGCGCCGATGAGCTTGAACATCAGTGGCGCTCCATGACAGCCGACACACCCCACTGAACGGCACCAATCAGCGCCATGATGGCGCCCAAGGGTGCGGCCACGACGAAGAGTAGCCCGAGGCCGATTGGGTTGCCGTCGGCGGGCCCGAAGAGGATGTAGAGCTGCAGGGGCAGGTATCCGGCCAGAAAGCAGAGAAGGCCGCGCTTCACCAGCTTGCGGCCGGCGACCGTGGATGAGCTCATGGGACCGCCTTCCGCAGGCGGGCCCGCCGGATGAGGACTCCAACGACTGCCCCAGGCACCGCGTACATCAGGCCAGCCACGCCGCCAATCACCAGCTCGATGGGCCACAGGTTATGGTCACTGGTATCGCGCATGGTATCTGCCGCCACGCGCAGCATGATGGCGATTGGCACCGCGCCCGCCGTGACGACGAGCGCACGCCGGAAACCAGCCAGGTTGAATCCCACGAGTGCAAGGGCCAGCGCACCGAGCAGCAGGAGCGCTCGGCCATCGAGCGATGATGGCAGGCTCACGGAGCTGTAAGACAAGCGCCAGTAAGGTAGCCCGATAGCAGGAACAGCCAGGCCCAGAGCCGCGACCGACGGCCAGTGCCTTCGCGATTGCATCAGCCCCCCGAGGGTTCGAGTACCTTGCAGTCTGCAAGCGCTGCGGTGGACGAGGCTATGCCAGCCTTTGGCTGCATTGCCTGACAGGCGCGCCCGACGGCTTCGGTCAACAACCGTGCCAACAGGTTCGACTCGCGACCCTCGACTCTCGACTCTTGATCCCCTACAATCCCTCAACCCCCGCACACACCGGACCTGCCCCATGCGCAACCTGTTGTCCAGCGCCGCCGCTGCCGCGCTATTGCTCGCTGCCCCGCCACTCTCGGCGCAGGGCTCCTACACCTCCGACCCGGTGCTCCAGCGTATCTGGAACA
>DAIMFY010000021.1:0-15349 GCA_036724295.1 Gemmatimonadales bacterium
CTGCGCCGCGTAATATGGGGACGTTGCGAATATTCAGTCGAATCCTGGGTTAGGCCGACGTTGGACCGGAGCGTGTTGCTGATGAGCGAAACAGCGGCGGGTCCGGCAAGCCGTCCCTGGAAGACAAGCCGTGCCCGGGTGAATCGGATGCTCGGGCGCACCTTCATCGTGACGGCGGTGCTCTTTTTTATCCTGTGGTGGTCAGGCCGGGGCACGGACCGTCACGGGGCGGTCTTAGTCTTCATTGGTGCCTTGACGATCGGCCCAGCGGGGGTGCTCTTTGCACTCGCGGGAGTAGCGATGCAGCGCCGGTGGCGGCTCCGCTGGTTGCTCCAGCTTCTGCCACTCGCATACCCATTCTTGTTCTTCAAGGCGCTCGCTGCCGGGCTTGTCTAGAGCTTCCATCTCGCTGATCAGCTGCGGCCTAACCGGCGCTTGCAGCGGACGGGGCGGCAGCCTCCGTGGGTATTGTCCATCAGCTGCGGCTGCCGCCCCGCCGCTGAAGCGCTTCTCGTTAGACAGCTCGTGAAGGGGGCATCCGTGGGAAGTCCGGAGGACCGCGAACGCGGCGAGGATTCCGACTTCTGGCGCAAGTATGGGCTGTTGGCGCTGTGGCTCGTTGCCGTAGTGGTGATCTTGGACGCGTGGCGCCGAGATCCCTATGTTCCGCGCCCGATAGGGCTCCCTAGCTATCACCACAACGGGCCTCGAGACCTGCCGTGGTTTCTCGGCTTCAGCGTAGCCGAGGTCGGGGTTGTCTATCTGCTGCTGCGACCTTGGTCGGGACGGCGCTCCTGGTGGCGGCCGATCGGGGCGGTGATCGCCCTGTTGGTGCTGCTGCCTTGGACTGTGCTTCTTATGGTCGTTGGCATGCACTCAGGGCCCATCTTTGGTCTCCACACGCTCTGGCTGATGGCACTCGACGTGGTGGTCTTGTGTACACTTGTAGTGTCTGTTGCCCATCGCTTCACCGATTGGCGGGCCGACCGTAAGCGAGCTGTCTAACCGGCGCTTGCAGCTGGCCGGGCGGCGACCTCCACTGGCAGAGTTCATTAGGCTGCGGCCGCCGCCTTACTACCGCTCATAACCCTGTCGTCAGACATCAATGCGTTATCGTTCCTCCCGTGACCGAGCACCTCCACCTCCCCCTCCTCCTCGTCTCCATCCTCGCTGGCGCGATCGCGGCAGTGTCCGGCTTCGGAATCGGCAGCGTTATCACTCCGCTCCTGCTGCTGCGCTTCTCCGCACCCGAAGCAGTGTCCCTCGTGGCCCTCCCCCATGCCTGGGCCACCGCCCTGCGCCTCTACCAGCTGCGCCGCTCGATTCACGGCCCCACCTTTCGGCAATTCGGCCTCGCGTCCGCCGCCGGGGGGCTGGCCGGCGCCCTGCTGCAAGGCTCACTGGGCGGTCTTGGCCTCACCCTGGTCCTCGCTCTCCTGCTCCTGACTGCCGGCGTCGGCGAGGTGCGGCAGCGCCCCGTCCCGCTGCCCGACAGTCCTGGCTGGAAGCTCGCCGGTGGCGCCCTGTCCGGTTTCTTTGGGGGCCTGGTCGGCAACCAGGGCGGCATCCGTGCCGCTGCCCTGCTCCAGTATGGCCTGACGCCGCGCGAGATCGTCGCCACGGCCACCGCAACCGCCCTCCTCGTGGATGCCGCCCGGGTCCCCGTCTACGCCACCCGCGGAGCCTCATTCATCGCGAGCCAGATTCCCCTGGTTCTCTGGATATCGCTGGGAGTCACCATCGGCACGGGGCTCGGTGTGCCCCTGCTCGGGCGCCTCAAGCCAACGACGTACCGCCGGCTGGTTGGAGCCCTGCTGATCCTCCTCGCGGTGTTCCTCGTCGGTCTGGCTGTTCGCTGACAACCGCACGAACCTGGCAGCTCGCGGCCATCGGTTGGCGTGGAGCGGTGGCGCCGCCCGCCGGTTTCACCAGTGCTCATGCGCACTCGCGCATGCCCCGCAACTCGTTCGGGACGCCAGGCGTCAGCTCGGCCATGCTTGCCGTCCACAGATGTGGAGCGCAGATTGTCGCGTTCACACTGGCTTCCGTCCCGGTTGGGCAGAACGTGCCGACTGACAGACTTCCTTCTCGCTCGACGGCTACAGCGCCGTCCGTGGCCAGACGCGCGAAGAGCCCCTCCCCTTCGGTGGCGGGGAGCGCCACGAATGATACTTTCCCGCACGCACCTTCCAGCAAACGGGCGGGATGCCTGGCGCGACTGGTGGGGCGAGAGCTGACCGTGTGACGGGAGGGTTCCGCGAGGCGATGGAGCGCGCCGTCGGGGCAGCAGGCGAGAAGGACGTGCAAATTGGCGGCGGCGTATCCACGGTGCGCCAATACCTGGAAGCCCAGCTCATTGACGAGCTGCACGTGGCCATAGCCCCGCCCCAGGCCCATGAGTGCACCACCCGGGTGCCAACCGCCGCCGCAACCCACATTGTGCTGACCCGGTCCGATGACCAGGTTGCACACAGCTCGCCTGGGCGGATCTTCGCGAGCACGATCGGACAAGCACACCAAAGTGCGCGCGGGGCTTCAGTCCGGCCGCTCACAGGACGTCATTCGCATCTGCCTACTCTGACCTAGAGACGAAATGGGCGCCTTTCTCGAACTCGTTTTTCTCTCCCTCGCAGCGCTGCTGCCGATCGTGAACCCGTTCAGTACTGCGCCGCTGTTTCTCGCCATCACCGAGAGTCACACGCCGGAGGCCCGGAAGGAACAAGGCAAGAAGGCTGTGCTCTACATGATCGCGATCCTCGGTACGTTCCTCGTGGGTGGCACGCTGATCATGTCTTTTTTCGGCATCTCGCTGGCGGGGGTGCGGATCGCGGGCGGCATCCTGATCGGCCGAGTCGCGTTCAGGATGCTCTATCCGCCGGACACCATCGACCTGACGCCTGACGAACGGAAGGAATCGCAGGCGAAGAAGGACATTTCGTTCTTCCCGCTTGCAATGCCGAGCCTGAGCGGACCCGGCTCCATCGCGGTGACCATCAGCCTGGCCACGATCGCGACCAACTGGTGGGACTACCTCGCCATATTTCTCGGCATCGTGGCGCTCGGCGGTATCGTGCTGGTCACGCTTCGCTTGTCCAGCCACCTCACACGCCTGCTCGGGGTAAATGGCGTCCGTGCGATGACCAAGATCATGGGCTTCCTGATGTTCTGCATCGCGATCCAGTTCATTGTTAACGGCGTGACCGACCCGGAGATCGTCGGACAGTTTCGCGCAGCCTGGGCGCACTGACGGCTGCCGCCCATGAGGATGGGCGCGGGAAGACATTGTGCCTGTAATGCGCGCAGAACATCCAAGTCGTGAACGCTCTTATGGGACTCCGCTGATGGCTCGACGGCCGCCGCATGGCGTCGTCCTGAAAGCGGTACGGAGACCACCATGCCCAGCCGCAAGCCAGCCAAGGATTCCACACTCTCCGCCAAGATGCTCCCCCGGGATATGGTCACCGGCAAGGCGAGCCCCGCCAAGGCAGCAGACGGTGACAAGCCGGTCTTCGCCTACATCGCCAGCTTGCCAGAGCCGCAACGCGGTATCGCCGAAGCGATCGATGTCCTCGCGGCCAGGACGCTGCCTGGCCTGCAGCGCGCCGTGAAGTGGGGAATGTCGTACTATGGCGTCGGCGATGGCTGGTGCTTCTGTTGCGGCGGCTTCGCGAAACACGTCAAGCTCATGTTCGTGAACGGTGTGGCGCTCACGCCGGTGCCGCCGGTGACGCCGGTGGCGATGGGCAAGTCCACCCGGGGCGTGGAACTCGAATCCGTGAAGGATCTCGACGCACGACAGGTTGCGGCGTGGATGAAACAGGCCACGGCTGTGCCTGGTGTCGGGGGAAAGAAGCGATAGCTGCGCCAGGCAGCAGGGAGACATCATGACAGTGAAGCGCATGGACAATATCGGCATCGTGGTGGAAGACCTCGATGCCGCCGTCGCGTTCTTCATCGAGCTTGGCCTCACGCTCGAAGGCCGCATGCCCATCGAGGGTGAATGGTCCGGCCGAGTCACCGGCGTGCATGGCCAGCGGGTCGAGATCGCCATGATGCGCACTCCCGACGGCCACAGTCGCCTCGAGCTCTCGCGCTTCGACGCCCCTGCCATCGCATCCGATCACCGCACGGCACCCGTGAACTCGCTGGGATACCTGCGCGTCATGTTCGCCGTCGATGATCTCGACGATACTCTCGCCCGGCTCGGCAGGCTCGGCGCGACCTTGGTCGATGAAGTCGTGAATTACCAGGATGTCTACCGGCTCTGCTACATCCGGGGTCCGGAAGGAATCCTCCTCGGACTCGCCGAGCAGCTCGCGCAGCAGACCTCGCGGGAGAATCCCATGGAGCGTACGGCGTGAGTTGGGTGGGCCAGGATCGAGGCGAACCTCGAGGCGCTGGGCGAGGAGCGTCACCGGTCGTCGCGCGCCACACCCTTGGGCACTGTGACGGCGATCGAGATGAGGGCGGCGACGATCATCAACAGGTTGACGGCAAGCGCGAAGAAGGCCGCCTCTCGAACGGCCAGGTTATCCTGGCGGCCGACGTAGGAGATGACCCCTTCGATCCAGGCCACCGAGCGGTTGTTGCCTGACAGCGCGGTGAAGACGGCGGCCGAGGCGGCGACGCCAAAGGACGCGCCAAGGGATGACGCCATCTTGTAGATGCCCGATCCGGCACCGGCCTGGTCCGAGGGCAGGTTGGAGAGTGCGGCATCAGTGGATGGTGTCGCGTAGAAGGCCAGGCCCAGGCCGAACAGCGTATAGGCCACGATCGCGAGGATCTTGTAGGTGCCGAGGAACAGGTTGGTCGGCATCAGCAAGACGATCGAGATGCCGACGATCAGCGTACCCCAGATCATGGGCTTGCGCGGCCCGAATCGCTGCAGGAGCTTCTCGCCCACCCGAATGAACGCCACGACGGCAACGGCATAGCCGAGGGTCAGCAGCCCGGTCTGCTGGGCGTTCATGTTGCCGCCCACCTGCAGCAGCGTCATCGAGACGATCAGGATGCCGGCCACGCCGTTCAGCAGGAAGTTCGAGAGTGTGGCGCCGGTGTAGGTCATGTTGCGGAACAGGCCGAAGTTGACGAAGGCGCTCGGGTTGCCCCATTCGATGCGGACAAAGAGCACGCCGGAGATGATGGCCAGCGCCAGCAGGCCCAGCGATGGCCAGCTGGTCCAGCCGAAGGTCGCTCCCTGGGTCGCGAGCAGCTCCAGCGCGACCATCGCAATCATGAACGTCGCAACGCCGCGGCCATCGAATGTGTAGCCCGACTTGACCTGCGCCCGGCTTTCCGGCGTCCCACGCACCATCAGCATGCCGATGAGCGACACGGCCGCGCCAGCGAAGAAGATCGATCGCCACCCCAGGTTCTGGGCCATCAGCCCGCCGAACAGGGCCGCAAACCCGGAACCGCCCCAGGAACCGATCGACCAGAGTGACACCGCGCGTTGGCGTGCGGCCCCCTCCCAGTATTCCTTCACCAGCGCCAGCGACGCCGGCATGATGAAAGCGCCCGAGAGACCCTGGCAGATGCGGCCCAGCATGAGGAAGGACGACCCCATCGCGCCGGCCGGCGCCAGCCCCACCAGCAGGCACCCCACGATCGAGAACACGAATCCCCATTGGACGATCTTCACGCGACCGACGCGATCGGCCAGGCCGCCGAGCACGACGATGAAAATCCCTGAAAACAGCGCGGTGATGGACACCGCCACGTTCATCAGCGACTGCTCGACGCCCAGGTCATGGGCCATTACCGGCGAGATGTTCAGTGTTGTCTGCGCGAAAAGCCAGAAGGCCAGGACGCCCAGGATCATGCCGAACAGGAGTCGGTCATTCCCCTCGTACGCAGCCGCAACGTTCGTATCCATGGACGTGGACGTAAGCCCGGTGACGGTCGGCCGGCAAGTCCGCTGTCGCACCGCGATATCCTTGGCGATGACTTATTGTTCCATCAGCCGCAAGAGAGCGAGGCATGTCATCATGAGTCCCACACAAACCAGCGCCAGCACCGTCGTGCTGGCCAGTCTCGGCAGCCTGGTGCCCGACCTGGAAGCGTTGTACAAGGATGTGCACGCCCATCCCGAGTTGTCGATGCAGGAGACGCGCACGGCGGGGCTTGCCGCCGACCGCCTGCGTGCCGCCGGATTCGACGTCACCACCGGCGTCGGCAAAACCGGCGTCGTGGGCGTGCTCAGGAACGGCGACGGGCCGACGGTGATGCTGCGCGCCGACATGGATGCGCTACCGGTTCAGGAGGCCTCGGGCGCGGACTACGCAAGCACGGTCACGACGACCGACGCCGAGGGCCGGACCGTGCCGGTCATGCACGCCTGCGGACACGATATGCACGTGGCCTGGCTCGCCGGCGCAGCCACCCTGCTGGCGAAGGTCCACGACACGTGGCACGGTACGCTGATCGCCCTGTTCCAGCCCGCCGAGGAAACCGCGCAAGGCGCCCGCGCCATGATCGACGACGGCCTGTTCACCCGGTTCCCGAAGCCGGACGTGATCCTGGGCCAGCATGTCATGGTCGGACCAGCCGGGAGCCTTGGCGGACGCAGTGGCGCCATCACCTCGGCCGCCGACAGCCTGCAGATCCGGCTGTTCGGGCGCGGGGCGCACGGCTCGATGCCGCAGGCCAGCATCGACCCGGTTGTGATGGCGGCGTCCACCGTGCTCCGGCTGCAGACGATCGTCTCCCGCGAAGTGGCCGCCGCTGAGGCGGCGGTGGTCACTGTCGGCGTGCTGCAGGCCGGTACCAAGGAGAACGTGATCCCCGACGAAGCGATCATCAAGCTCAACGTGCGGACCTTCGACGCGGGCGTGCGCCAGCGCGTGCTCGCCGCGATCACGCGCATCGTCAACGCCGAGGCGGCAGCGTCGGGAGCGCCAAGGCCGCCGGAGATCACGACGCTGGATCGCTACCCGCTCAACGTCAACGACGCCGGGGCGACGGCGCACGTGGCGGAACTGTTCCGCGATTATTTTTCCGCCGACCGTGTGCACCTGGTCACGCCGGCGCCCGCAAGCGAAGATTTCGCCTCCTTCGGCACCGAGTGGGGCGTGCCGTCGGTGTTCTGGTTCGTGGGCGGAACCGAGCCCGAGGTCTACGCGAAGGCCAAGGCGGAGAACCGGATCAACGAGATTCCCACCAACCACAGCCCGCGATTCCTGCCCGTCATCCACCCCACCCTGGAGACCGGGGTCGAGGCGCTGGTGGTGGCCGCGTGCGGCTGGCTGGCTGCCTAGTACCCACACATCCGGGCCCATGGATCGAGACGCCTGATGCATATCATGATATCGGTGCTGGACCTGGGCGGCACCTTCGTGTTCGCCATCAGCGGCGCCGCCGTCGCCGTCCGGCGTCGCATGGATATCTTCGGGGTCATGGTGCTTGCCTTCGCGGCGGGCAATGCCGGCGGGATCACGCGCGACCTGCTGATCGGGGCCGTTCCGCCCGTGGCCATTTCGCACTGGGCCTACCTGACCGTCTCCGTGCTCGCGGGCCTCATCGTCTTCTTCCGCTACAGTCTCGTGTCCAGGCTGGACCGGTCGGTCCTCTGGTTCGATGCGGTGGGCCTCGCCTTCTTCGCGGTCGCCGGCACGCAGAAAGCGCTACAGGCAGGGCTCAACCCCATGTCGGCGGCGCTGCTGGGCATGCTGACCGGTGTCGGCGGCGGCATGCTGCGCGACGTGCTGGCCAACGAGATCCCCGCCGTCCTGCATTCCGACCTGTACGCGCTGGCGGCGCTCTCGTGCGCGACGATTGTCGCGGTGGGACACGTGCTGCACCTCGGCCCGATCGGGCCCGCCGTCACCGGCATGGTGGTCTGCTTCGCGTTGCGCTTCATGGCGATGCGCTATGGCTGGCACCTCCCAGCCCGGCCCGTCATGCCGGGCACGCGTCAGAGCGAGCAGTAGCGCGAGCAGGGCGGCCGGAGGCGAAGGTTGCACACGACGAAACCCACCAGACACATGCGCCGGGGGCGCCCCTTGGAGCACATCATGCGCAGGCCACTCACCGTGCTGGCGGCCGTCGCCTGTGCGGCCACCTTTCTCCAGGGCTGCGAATCCGGCGCCCGGAATCTCGCGGGCGACTGGGACGTGTACATCGCGCTCTCGGCGCAGCCGAAGTTCGGCTTCGAGGGATGGCGGCGAATGGGCTACGCACACTTCGCAAGCAGCGACTCTGGCAGCGTGGGCTTCCTGAAGCGACGCACGGGACAACCGATGCTGACCGCGCACCAGGTCGCCGTGAACGGCGACAGCGTGGTACTGACGCAAGATTCTGTGCACGTGATGCGCGCCGCGTGGCATGGTGACACGCTCACCGGCCACGAATACGTGCGCGGACAGGTAGCAGACCGGCGCTTCCGGCTGGTACGACGCAGCACGCCGGGCGTGGCCGAGCACGATTACCAGGTCTGGAAGATGGCGGCGTCCGACTCGCAGTACGCCGTCACCGAAGACACCCTCGTATTCATGCCAACCCGCGACGGCGCTCGGCTCGCGACCTACATCGCTCGGCCGGTCGGGCCGGGCCCCTTCGGCGTGGTGCTCCAGCGTACGCCGTACCGCCGGATCCTGCACGGCCCCGGACGCTGGTGGGCCTCGCGCGGGTACATCTTCGTCGCGCAGCACGTTCGCGGCCGCGAGGAATCGAGCGGCGACGTGAAGGACTTTGGCGACTACGACCACGACATCCGGGACGGCTACGACGCGGTGGAGTGGGCGGCACGGCTCGCCGGCGCCAACGGGAAGGTCGGGATGATCGGTCATTCCGACGAAGGCCGGCTGGCGTGGTTCGCGGCAGTGAGCAATCCGCCGCACCTGGCAGCCATCTCCCCCACGGCGGCAACAGCCGACCCCTGGATGATCGTGCCCTACGCCGCCATGGTGTTCGGGCCCATCAATGTGGACTGGGCCTGCCTGATGCGAAACCGGACCATGGACCCGCACACCGCCGAGCTCGACATCGGCGAGGCCATTACCCACCTGCCACTCTCTACCCTGCCCCAGCGTCTTGGCTGCGGTGAAATTCCGATGTGGGATCGCTGGATTGCGCACCCAACGCTCGACGACTACTGGCGCAAGCATGCGGTCACGACATACATCGCCAACGCGCACGCGCCGGTGCTGTCCATGGCTGGCTGGCATGACGATTCCCGCGGGCCAACGTACTACACCGACGCCCTGCTCAAGGTGCCCGACCATCCCAACTGGCATATGGTGATGGGCGTGGGCGCGCACAAGGGCGTGGATTACGTGGCCGGTGACTTCGGTCCCGACGCGCGCTACGCCTACCGCGACCTCCAGTTGCGGTGGTTCGACCACTACCTGCTTGGCAGGAACAACGGCGTGGACACGCTGCCGCACCTCGACATCTTCGTCCAGGGCGACAACACCTGGCGCACCGAAGACTCCTGGCCGCTCAGCCGGCAGGTGCTGACCAGCTGGTATCTCTCTTCCGGCGGGCACGCAGAGACCAGTGGTGGCGACGGCGTGCTCGACTCCGTGCCGCCCACGGGAGCGCCGAGCGACACGTTTACCTACGACCCCGGCAATCCCACGCCGTATCTCATTGACTCGCGCGAGCTCGAGGAGTCGCTCAACGAGAACTACGCCCAGCTCAATGCCTCACGCCGGGATGCGCTGGTCTTCACCTCCAAACCGCTCACGCGGCCGCTCGAGGTCACGGGCGAGATGTCAGCGGTGCTGTGGGCGTCGAGTGACGCGCGGGACACCGACTGGAGCATCATGCTGCTGGACGTGTGGCCCGACGGCCACGCGGAGCGGGTGCAGGATGGGCTCGTGCGGGCGCGGTTCCGGCAGGGAATGGATCACGCGGTGCCGCTGGTGCCGGGAGAGGTGCAGCGCTACGACATCGACCTCTGGTTTACGTCAAAGGTGTTCGAGCCGGGGCACCGGCTACGGGTGAGCATCGCGTCAGCGCTCTTCCCGAAGTACGACCGCAATCTCAACACTGGCGGAAGCAACGAACGCGATTCAACATTCGTCGTGGCGCACCAGACCGTGCTGCACGACGCGGCACATCCGTCGCACGTGGTGCTGCCGGTCATACCGAGGCAGGCGAAAGAATGAGCGAATGCCAGGGACTGGCGGCCAGGGTCCTGGGGCGAGGGCCTGCGCCCAACGCCCGCTGGCCTGCGCCCACCTGTCGAAATCCGGTCTCGCCGTTCGTCGTGACTGTGATGGCCTGGCAGTGGGCCGGGCCCGGACCATTCCAGGAGACCGTATGCCGCACTACCTGATTTCGGGGTACCTGCCTGACAACTTCGATCCGTCCACCGTCGACGACGCGATGATCGAGGGGATCTATGCGCTCAATCGCGAGATGATCGCTGCCGGTGTGCGGCGGTTTGCCGGTGGGCTGGGCGCGGCCCACACCCTCCGGTCACAGCCCGATGGCGACGTGCTCATCACCGACGGGCCGTACCTTGAGACCAAGGAACTCGTGGGCGGCATCACGATCGTCGAAACCGCCACTCTGGATGAGGCGCTCGCATGGGCGCGCAAGGGCGCCAGGGTCGGACGTAACAATGTCGAAGTCCGCGAAATCTTCTTCGATCCGGCACCCGACGAGGGCTGATCTGGAGCCGAGAAGTCGAAAGGTCGGGGAATTACCTCCAGGGAGGATGACCATGGCAAAAGTCACCGGCATCGGCGGCGTGTTCTTCAAGAGCAGGGGCGACAACGCCGCGCTGGCAGCATGGTACCAGAAGCATCTGGGAATGACGCCGGAGCCATGGGGCGGTACCGTGCTGCGGTGGGCTGACGATCCCGCCCGGGACCAGGGCGCCACCGTCTGGCACGTGGCCGAAGGTGACACCAAGTGGTTCGCGCCAAGCGACGCGTCGTTCATGATCAATTACCGGGTCGATAATCTTGGCGAGCTGCTGGCGAACCTGAAGTCAAACGGCGTCGAGATCCTCAAGGGACCCGAAGCGGACGACCACGGCAAGTTTGCGTGGATCATGGATCCGGACGGGAACAAGGTGGAGCTCTGGGAGCCAACGGGCGGCTGAAGGTTGAAGGCTGAAGCGTAGACAGCTGCTCTCGGCGCCCAACTTTCAGGTTTCAGTTTTCAGCGCTCAGATTTCCTGCGCAGGGGAGTTGCTGGCGATGGCAGAATTGATTGGCCGCGAGGCCTGCATTCCCAACCCGTCCCTCCAGCCGCTGAGCTTTCTGATCGGCGAGTGGCGGACGCAGGGAGTGCATCCCCTGCTTCCTGGCAAGACGCTCCACGGCCGGACCAGCTTTGCGTGGGCCGACGGAGGTGCCTTTCTGGTGATGCGATCTGAAGTTGACGAGCCGGAAATTCCCAGCGGCATCGCGGTCTTCGGCACCGATGACGACACCGGGGAGTGCTCCATGCTCTACTTCGACGAGCGTGGCGTGTCGCGCCGCTACCAGGTCGAGGTGCGGAGCGACGAATGGCGCTTCTGGCGGGACAATGCCACCTTCTCACAACGATTCACGATCCGGCTGGTGGATCAGGGCCGCCGCATGATCGGCTAGGGCGAGATGAAGCGCGGCGACGCCTGGGAACCGGACCTCCAGCTCACCTACATGCGGACTGGGACTTAGGGCGTACCGCATCGGCGAGTGACGTATGTCGTGCGACTTCAGGCAGTCTCGCCCATCAGAAAGGAGCCCGCACACATGGGCGCATGGGGAGTGGGACCATTCGACAACGATGACGCGGGCGACTGGATCTGGCAGCTGGAAGAAGCCGAGGATCTAGCACTCGTCCAAGGGGCGCTGGAGGCGGCCGCGCATCCCGACGGCGATCTGGAATCCTCGCCTTCGTCCGAAGCGCTTGCAGCGGCGGAAGTCGTCGCTGCCCTCGCTGGCCATCCCGCCCCCGATTTGCCCGACGAGGTCCAGAACTGGATCTCGGCGCATCGCGCCACGGTTTCACCGGACTTGCGCGCCCTCGCGCTCGCCGCAGTCGAGCGGGTCACCAGCGACTCGGAGCTGCAGGAGCTCTGGGCTGAGTCGGACGAGGGCGGCGACTGGAGCAAACGGGTGGAGGAGTTGCGGGGGAGGCTAGGGACCAGGGACTAGGGACCAGGGATCGGGGCCGAGAGCACCGCTCACCGCTCATCGCTCACCGCTCACCGCTCACAGCTCATAGCTCACAGCCCACAGGGGGCGCTTCATGGTCTACTGGCTCGCACGAAACTGGGGATGGGTGATGCTGCGCGGGATTGTTGCGCTGATCTTCGGCCTGCTCACGCTCTTCAATCCCGGGCTCACCCTGCTGGTACTGGTGATGTTCTTTGGCGCCTACGCGCTCGTCGACGGGGTGGTCACGATCATCTCGGCGATCATCCACCGACGTGGCGAGCGACGCTGGGCGGGGTTGCTGGTGCGGGGTGTCGTGGGGATTGCGGCCGGCCTGGTAACCTTCGCGATGCCCGCTATCACCGGGCTCGTGCTCCTCTATGTCATCGCGACGTGGGCGGTAATCACCGGGCTGCTGGAGATCGCCACCGCGGTCAACCTCCGCAAGATCCTGCGAGGGGAGTGGCTACTCATCCTCGCCGGGGTACTCTCGGTTGCGTTCGGCCTCTTCCTGTTCGCCGCGCCGGGCGCGGGCGCGCTCACGGTGGCGCTCTGGATCGGCGCGTACGCGGTGCTGTTCGGCATCCTGCTCATCAGCCTCGCGATCCGGCTGCGGGGCTGGCTCCGGAGCGCCGAAGGCAGCGCGGCTGCCCAGGCTGGCTGATATCGGGGCTGGACGTCCGCGACTGGCCGGGATCGCGGTCCTTGGCCGGGCGACCTGCGATGGGTGGACCGAGTGGAGACCAGCGCGATCATCCATGACAAGGATCCCGGCACCACCTTCCTGCAGCGGGCGGCGGTCGCCGTCCTCTCGCGGCTGCCGATCGAGTGGCTGCTCCAGCGCCGCGGGGCGCAGGTTTCCCGGCGCCGCGTCAGCGCCGCACATCCGCGGCACACCGGATCTCCACCGGCATCGCCGCCAGCCGGTCATAGCGCCGAGCCTCGGCCCGCACCGGCCACCAGTCATACAGGAAGATCTCGATCGGACGCCACATGGCGACCCAGCCCCCCACGAGCAGGCTCTCCCGCAGCACCGCCAGGATCGGAGTGGCTGTCGCAGCCCTGTCGAGCAGGCTGGCCAGCGCCAGCGCGCAGGCCATGAACGCGAGGCCGATCAGGAGGCTGATCCGGCCCCGGCGGAAGAGCCCCCGCAGCGCGCGCCGGGTCGCCGCTGCCCTCCCGGAAAAGAACGCTGGCACGGCGCTCCGAGCGACGGCTTCGGCTCCCTCCGGCACCGGACTCGCATCCACATGGATGACCAGCCGCAACGGCGTCCTGGCCGGCACTTCCGAGGCCCAGCCCACGATGAACTCCTCTGCCGCGGGGTCGAGGTCGCGCTCGCGGAAGGGCGACAGGTCAATCGCGTTGAAGAGCTGGCGCAACTCCCGCACGTGCACATCCATGTCGAGCATATCGGCGCTCCGCGCGTCAGGGACCGGTGTACCATCGTCCGGCATCCGGGAAGTATCGCCTGCCGCTCCGGTAACGCCACGGTCCTGCCGGCCCTTCCGTCCGTCTCCCCAGCTCGCGATCATCCCCCCATACCCAGGCGCGGAGCGCTCCCCCCGAATACAACCGCTCCATCCCACGCCCGCTCAAGAATGCCACCGACTGGGCGAGCCGGCCCTGAGGTCACCGATGCCGGCACCGGCAAGTTCCTGCGCGGCTACATGGCGGACCTGCATCGCTTCATCGGGCGAGCCTACACTGTCCTGCCGCGAGGCACCTGGCCCTGCAAAAAGGAGTGCGCTCATGCGATCGACAGCAAAGTCCGTTGAGACCATCATGATGGGAATAGGCCTCTCCCTGCTTGCGGCCGCCTGCAACAGTGGCGAGCGGACAACGCCAGGCGGCCCCGCAGATACACACGCGGCAGCCCCCACTGCCCGCGACTCGTCCGCCGACGCGACGGCGAGCCATACCCATGAAGATGAAGCTGGGGGCGAGGCGCTCCTGCCCATCATGCAACGGCTCGGCACCAGCATGACCGCAATTACCTACGGCCTCATGACGGACGATACGGCGATGATCGCCAGCAGCGCCGCGGCGATCGCGGCCCACGCGTCGATTGCCCCGGCCGAACTCGAACGCATTCATGGCGTGCTCGGCGGTGAGATGGCGGAGTTCGAGCGTCTGGACGTGGAGGTGCACGACGGCTCGGTGCGGCTGCAGCAGGCCGCAGAGGCAGGAAAGCTTGACGAAGTGCTGACCCGGCTCAATGAGGTCCAGCGCGGATGCGTGGCCTGCCACGCCAGATTCCGCGAACGCTTACGGACGAGTGGTAGTGATTAGGGCTGGACAACGCTCGAAGGTTCGCGGCCCTGACCACACCGCTCTCATTGCGAGAGCTCGACTTGCCGGCGGCCACGCGCCTCACCATCTGATCACGGCTCCTTTCCGCTCGCGCAGTCTCGCACGAGTTCCACGCGCCGGTTGCGCGCGCGTCCCTCGATCGTGGTATTGGCTTCGCGCGGCCGGGCGGCCCCGTATCCCGCAACCCGAAGTCGCGCGACGTCCACCTTGTATTGCCCAACCAGCCGCGCGCGCACGGCCGTCACCCGCCGCTCGGACAGTGCCTGGTTTGCTGCCGCCGAACCGATGCTGTCGGTATGGCCTTCGAGCGTCGCGGTCCAGCCGGGATGACGCGCGAGGATCCCGGCGATCTCGGCGATCGCACGGTCGGACTCGGGAGCCAGATGCGCGCTGTTGAAGGCGAAGTAGATGCCCGGCAGCTCAACACGGCATGATGCGATCAGCTCGCCTTCGAGCGCACCTCCGGCCGGCAGGCTCCCCTTGGTCCCGCCTCCCTTCGCCGGCAGGTCGATGCGCGTTGTCTGCAGCACGTTGGCAGTCTCTCGGTGCGCCCCGACCCACTTGAGGATCAGCGGATAGATGCTGTCGGCGAGCACCCAGAGCTCGGGCTGCCAGCGTCCCTGGCGCGCGGTGAAGTCGCCACGCAGGTGGAGCGCGGCGAGCTGGACGCGGCGGCCGTTGATGAGCACGGGGAACCGGACGGTGCCCGGGCTCACGGGCGCGATGGTGCCGCGCCAGCGGATGGGCTTCGAGCGCCCGCCGCCCATGCCGAACGCCTGCATCAGCGATGAGCCAGGCGGGATATCCAGGTCCATGACCTGCATGCTGTCCGTCCGGCCCGCGCGGACCTCCCGGTAGATCGCGCGCGATAGCGCGCGCATCGTGTATCCCGGGTGCGCTTCGGGCGCGTTCGGATCGTGGAAGAAGCGGAGGCGCCCAGC
>DAIMFY010000022.1:0-8556 GCA_036724295.1 Gemmatimonadales bacterium
AGCACCTTCTTCCAGCAGATGGCAATGGACATCCAGTCCTACCTGAAGGAAAAAATGCCGGTCTGGCGGGCCGAGCGGCCCGGCGTCGAGGAACTGAAAGTCGCCGTGATGGGTTGCGTGGTGAATGGACCCGGGGAGTCGAAGCACGCCAACATCGGAATTTCGCTGCCCGGAACCTTCGAGGAGCCGAAAGCCCCTGTGTTCGTGGATGGCCGGCTCGCCGTCACTCTCCGGGGAGAAAACATCGTGCCCGAGTTCCTGGTGATTCTCGAGGATTACGTGGCCAGACGGTATCAGCGGTCGGATGCGGCTGCTCCCATGGCGGGGGCGACCGGCGGATGAGGCCGGCTGGATTCCTGCTCGCTTCGCTTGTCCTGCTCGCTCCGCTCGCCCTGCCGTCGGTGGTCCGGGCGCAGGACGAGGCGGGAGTGGCGGTTGGGGACACCCTCGCGCCGCTGGTGATCCACGACCTCGAGGGCCACGACGTGGATCTCGGCAGCATCATCGGGCAGAAGCCGGTGCTGATCGAGTTCTGGGCCTCGTGGTGCACTTCCTGCGCAGCCATGCTGCCGCGCCTCAAGGCGGCGCACCGCGAGTTCGGCGACGATGTCGCATTCGTCGGCATCAACGTGACGGTGGGCGACTCCCGCACCAAGGCGCGTGAGTATGTGGCGCGGGAAGCGCCGCCGTTCGTGGTACTCTACGACGACGCCGGCACCGCGGCCGGAGCGTGGGATCCGCCCGCTACGTCGTTCATCATCATTGCCGACCGGACCGGGCAGGTGATCTACACGGGTGTGGGCGGAACCCAGAACCTGACACCGGCGCTCAAGGCGGCGAGCGGCCGCTGAACTTCAGTCAAACGAGGAACACATGAAACGGATATGGACCAGCCTGCTCGCGGGCGCCGTGCTCGCAGTGGTAATACCCGTCCCAGCCTCGGCGCAGGCTCCAGCCCAGGGCAAGGGCGCGCCGACGGCCGTGGTGGTGAGCGGCCCGGACGTAGGCCAGTCGGCCCCGGATTTCCGCCTGCCCTGGGCCACGCGCGACTCCATCGGCGCCGTGGACAGCGACTTCATGCTCAGGAACCATCGGGGCAAGACCGTCGTCCTGGCGTTCTATCCCAAGGATTTTACCAGCGGCTGCACTGCCGAAATGCAGCAGTTCACCGACCGGTACTCGGAAATGTTCGGTGGCGACGTGGTGCTGGTGGGAATCAGCGTGGACTCGGTCGAATCGCACCAGCGCTTTGCCCAGAGCATCGGGATGCCGTTCGCCTTGCTCAGCGACCCTGATCAGATGGTCGCCAAGCGCTATGGCAGTGCCGGCAACAATGGCTACAACCGGCGGACCGTCTACGTGATCGGGCCAGACGGGCGGGTGACGTACCGCAACATGCAGTTCGGCGCACTGGACCCCAAGGCGTATGATGCGCTGAAGAAGGCGGTTGCGGAGGCGCGCCAAGGGTGAGCCGCAGGGGGCGCCCAGCCGGCTGGCGGGTGCGGGGCAGGGTGGCAGCGCTGCTGGTGGCGCTGCTGGCCCTGCCCTCATTCTTGGGCGCCCAAACCACCTACTGGAACCTCCTTGGCCTCGAAACGGGCTTCTGCGTCGACTTTCTGATTGCCCCTGACCTCCTGGCCCGGACACCCTTTCGGGAGCTTGGAGCGGCCACTGTGGCCGCGGCAGGCAAGCTCGAGCCCGTTATCGGCCGGGTCGTGGCCACGGCCGACTCGCTGGGTTCGTGGTATCCCTCCTCGCTCTGCCTGCTCCAGGCCGACTCCAGCCAGACCGGCGACGCCATCCAGCACCATCGTGATCGCCCGGTTTCCGTCCTCATCTGGCGGGTGCAGGGCTCCGACGGCGCTCCAGCGCCCGCCGTGCTCTTTGCGACCGAAGGCAGGCTGCGGGGGGCGGCCGATCTCTCCTCCAGCGCCGAGGTGCCTGCGATCGAGGCAACACTGGATGTGGACCGAGTCACCGGCGAGCGGCTGGTCACGGCCCAGGTCGATCGAACCCGCCTGGCCTGGGACGGGCAGATCATGCCGGACACCGTCGCCACGGGTGACGTAGACGCCGAATGGATGCTGGTCGGTACTGCCCCCTACTGGCGGGTGCGCTTCCACGCTGCACCCGAGGCTCGCCGTCGTCCCATCGGCAGCTTGAGAGTCTCGGGGGAGGGGCTTCTGGCCGAGGTGTTGCTGCGCTCGCCGGTACGCTGGGTCGCGGAATACTGGGTCGGCGGCGCGGCGCACTTCAGTTTCACCCGCGGACTGTGAACACGGTAATGTGGACGGCGGCGTGGTGGCGTGAAAGCCTGTGGAAAGCGTGGAAAAGCGGCACTGGTGGCGGCATTAGACGACACTGGTGACAGTGTCGCAAGCCGAGATATCAGTAGAATGCAAAAGGCTTAAAGCGTTGACCCTCCTCAGTTTCCTCAATCCCACATCATCCATAGCTTGAAGTGCTGCGTCGGACGGCACCGTCCGACGTCATGAGTGCCGTCCAAGCCGTACGGATTTATCCACATCGGGCCGCCGCGCGCAATCAGGCACGGCGATAGTAACAATCTGGGTGTGGAAAACCTGGGGTGAGGGCTATTACTCGCTGCGGCTGCATTCCGGCCGATGTCGCCTGGCGGGGCTGCCGGTGGTCAGGCCGACCCCGCCCGCAGCCGGCTCATTGCCGGCCGATCGCCGAATCCGGGGCCATCAGTTGCACCTGATGACAACTGACGCCCTGGTTGACCCTCATCCCGTATTCTCGCGCTGCAGCTGCCCGACACGCGCGGCAGGAAGGGCTGGCGCGCGCCGACCGCGTTCTGCGATGTCGGCTGGGCGCGCGGCGATGCGGACCAGCGAGGGCATGAAGTCGTCCAGTGGAGCGGGGACGAATACGGGCCCGGTCTCTGCGATGACGCAGCCGGTCACGCAGGTGCCTGCGAGGCGGCGCACTTCATCCAGGCTGGAGGAGTCGAAACTGCTGGCGCTGTAGTGGCCGTTCAGGAACTTGATGGTCGTCCGCAGCTCATTGGCCAACCCGCGTTCCACGGCACGGAACCCATCCATGACGAAGTCGACCAGTGCCGGGGTGGGCCGGCTGCTCCCCCGGCCGATGCCGGCGTAGGCCAGCCGACGGCGGGTGAACAGGTCTGCGTGGAAGAGGTTGCAGCCATCAAACACGCCGATCGCCATCGGGGCATGATCGAGCAGTGATCCGATACCTTCGAGGTATTCCTGGTGCGCGGTACAGAAAACCAGGATTTCCGCGTCGCGGACCGCTTCCTCCGCGTCCCGGGTGAAGCACGGTTCCAGCCCGCTCCGCACCAGGTTCTGGTCGGTGGCGTAGACGTAGGGATCGTGAACGCGAACCTGGGTGCCCTGGGCCTCCAGTAACTGTCCCAGCACCAGGGTGGGCGAATTCCGGGTGTCTTCGGAATTGAAGCGATAGGCGGCGCCCAGCAGCGCGACCCGCCGCCCGCGCAGCGGCCCAAAGTTCCGCTCGAGCTGCTCCACGACGGTTGCTGGGGACGCATCGTTGATCCCACGAGCCTGCAGGATCAGGCTGCGGCGCGGGTCGTGCCCGTGCTGGCGGCGGCGCCACCAGAGCAGGACTCCATCCTTGGGCAGGCAATGGCCGCCCACCCCGATCGTCGGCACCAGGAGTGCGCCTGATGGCACCGCGTTGGGGTCTGCGGAAGCGCCGTCACACTGCTCCAGTCGGGCATTGACGGCGTCGCGCAAGGCGTAGAAATCGATACCCTTGGCATCGCACCAGCGGCAGACTTCGGCCGAGAAGGCAATCCGCACGTCGCGATAGGCGTTCTCCAGCGTCTTGACGATTTCAGCGCTGAGACTCGACGTCGGATGGACCGTGCCGCCGGTAACGATGTGACGGTAGAGCTGGGCCACCAGCTGGGGCGTGCGCGGATCAAGTCCGGCTACGAGCTTGTCGGATGAGGCGACGCGCTCTACCAGCCGCCCTGGCATGACCCGGTTGGGACTGTTGCCGAGCAGCACGTCCCGGCCATCCTCAAGGCCGTGCTGGCGGAAGAGCTTCCGCACCACGGTCGTCATGGACGAAGGCGCGAGGGTGGATTCGATCACGATCAGCGGCAACTGGCCGGCCGGCCGCTGCTCCAGCGCGGACGCCACCGAGTGCAGCGCATCGAACAGCGGGCCATAATCGGGATCGGAGCCCCGCTTGTCGGTCTGGACGCACACCAGGATCACGTCGGCGTCGGTCATCTCAGCCGTGTCATGGCTGGCCGAAAGCAGGCCGGCCTGCACCGACTCGGTCACCAGCCGGTCGAGTCCGGGCTCGATGCCCCCGATGGGTGAGCGCCCCGCGTTGATGGCTTCCACCTTCCAGCCGCTGGTGGCCGACGCGCGCTGGATGACCACGACGCGTGCCGGCTCTTCACTGCCGATCCGGATTCTCGCGTGCGCGAGCATCGCCGCCATCGGGGTCCCCACGATGCCGGGTCCAACGACGACGACCTTGCGCACGCACCACTGCGCGCTGCCATCCGGCAAAAGACTCAACGGCATGCGGCCTCTGCACTTTCAGGAGAACGTCGGTAATGATGGATGAACGTGCCGTGGTCTATCGCAACGAGCGGGCCACGATGCATGCCGCGCAGTCTCATGCACGATCGTCCGAAAAGCGTCACGCTTTGAGTCAGTTGGCCGCCAGCGGGCGGAGCATCCGCACCCCGGCGCGCTCGCGGATGGCCGATGCGTGCACTCCCATCGGCACCAGGGTGAAGTGCGCGCGCAACATGGTGAGGACACGACTGAACAGGGCGCGCTTGCGTTCCGACGGCAAGTCCATGCCAGGGAAGAAGCGCAGCTCCGGCACTTCGTCACCGCTCAGCAGGTCGAGCGGATGGAGCAGGAAGCTGGGACCGATGCCTGCGAGCCGGCACGCGGCTAGCGCGGTGCGCAGGTAGGTGCGCATCAGCGGCTCGGACACCCGCGCCAGGTAGAGGAGGTACGTCAGGTGGAACGGCAGTCGGAGGCCTGGCATCGTGGTGACAGGGATCTCCAGCAGGCGCCTGCCCGAGGGAAGCGACCATTCGTACGGCCGGACCGGGCGGAAGCCCTCGCTGAAGCGCCCGAACAGCATGGCGCGTTCCCGGCGCTCATCGGCGCTGAGCCTGGCCGTCCGGAAGTAGTAGGCGCGCGCCAGCGGGCCAATGAATGTCGGCAGGGTGGACGCGTCGAACTGGTAGCCACGCGCTGCCAGCACTTCGAGCAGCTCAGGTGACCAGCTGAAGCCGGGACCGCGGAAGCCTGATGGCTCGACGCCGGTCGCCTGGGCAATCGCGTCATGTGCCTGCGCAATTTCGGCGTCGATAGCCGCCGGCGTATAGCGGTGCAGCCAGGGCTCGTGGTGATAGCTGTGGTTGCCGATCTCGTGGCCGGCGGTGGCCAGGCTGCGCAACACCTCACGGTCCGGCGCCTCGGCCGCATCACGCCCCACGACGAAGAATGTGATCCGAAGGTCCAGCTCGCCAAGCGCCGTGAGTGCGCGCGGCACCAGCCGGGAGAGGTAGGAGGGATACGCCTCCCAGCCGGCATCGCCGTGGACCTTGAGATAGGACCAGAGGTTATCGGTGTCGAGTGAGACACTCGCCAAGGGCTGGTTCACGCTGCCACCCGGGCCGAGCCGGCCGTGAGCATCCGGGCCGCAGACTCGGCCACCGCGATGGTTTCGTTCACGTTGAGTGTTCCCTGCGCTATCTGCGCGGAATTGGCCACAAAGACGTTGGGCGCGCTGGTCTCGAAGGCCGGCAGGCATCGGCGGGAGTAGTCGAGTGTCGAGACCGCCAGCACCTGGCGGGCGCGTGCAATCCGGAGGTCGATCACCTCGCTGGCATCCAGGTCGGGGTACATCCGTCGCAGGCCAGCGAGGAACGCCGCCGAGAGCTGGGCATCGTCCTGGTCCCAGGCTGGATCGTCCTGCGCCAGGTAGCGCGGCAGGTACACGAGGGAGTGCCCGCCGAATGTGGCGGGGTCCACCAACGCGGTCATCTCGATCACGCCGGTAAATGGAATGCCATCGTCCACGATGTTGGTGACGTAGTACCCGGCCAGCGGGCGGCGCAGCAGCACCGAAGCGCAGATGATGCCCTGATATACCACGCTGTCGAGCCGCTCGCGCTCGGCAACCGTGAGCCAGGGACACACCTGCGCGATCGTCGAGCAGGGAAGGGTGAGCACGACCTGCGCCGCGCTCAGCACCCGGCCGTCGGCCAGCCGGATCGTTGCGCTGCCGCCACCGCCGCTCACATCCACCACTCGCGCCTGCCGCTCGAACTGCACGCCCAGCTTGCCCAGCCGCTCTCGCAGTGCGGTAATGACGCGGGCGTAGCCGCCTTCCACGTAGCCGAACATCTCCTTCTTGAGCCCGCTGCGCCGGGCGGCATACATGCGCGCGATGATGGCCCAGATGAAGGCCGCGCTGGCGATGCGATAGTTGTCACCCAGCTTGCTCTTGAGGAGGGGTAGCCACACCCGGTCCACCACCCGGTTGCCCGACCAGCGGCGGAGCCATGCCTCGACCGGTTCCTGCTCCAGGGGCAGGGGATTTCGGACCCGGGAGGCCCGCAGGATGGTGGCGGCCAGTCGCGCCTTGTCGGGGAGCGACAGGAGCGGGAAGCGCGCGAAATCGAGACTGCTCGAGAGCGAATGCAGGCGCCCGTCGCCATAGAACCCGGTGCGGGTCTGCTTCCAGTGGACCGACTCACCGAGCCCCAGGTCGGCGACCAGGCGCCGGAGATTGAGGTCCGACATCAGCATCACGTGGTAGAAGCGGTCCCACTGGAAGCCGCCGATCGTATCGGGAGCGGCCAGGCCACCGGCGGTGGCTTCCGCCTCGAGCACGCTCACGCGCACCCCGTCCTCCGCGAGGCGAAGGGCGAGCGTCAGCCCGAGCATGCCGCCCCCGACCACGGCGACTTCAGGATGAGCTGCCAAGGGGCACCCTCCGGACCTCGCGTGCGGACATGCCCGCCATGCGCTGCAACGTGCGGCGGGCTGCCCGCCCGATGCGCGTTCCCGCGAGCGTGGTGGCGAGCCCAAGGTGGCCCATGATGGTGCGGAGAATCTTCATCTTGGACCGGCCCAGCACGCGCACCTCGAGTGTGGCCGGAAACTCTACCACCGTGCCGCCGGCGAGGACGATCCGCCCCAGCAGCTCGGCGATACCAAGGAAGCCTCCCCGGTCCGCTCGGCATTCGGCCACGACCGCCCGGCGGTACACCCGGAAGCAGCTGGTGTAGGTGGAGAGCGGGCTGCCCAGGAGCACGCGATAGAGCCGGGACAGAGAGCGCGAGAGCCCCAGCCGCCATTGCGGGACGTTCCGCACGCTGCCGTCCGGGTGGTATGGTGACGCTGTGACGAGATCCACGCCGTCGGTGAGGAGTGGAATCATGTTGCGGAGGAGCAGCGGATCGTAACTGCAGTCGCAGTCGATGGAGCAGACGACCTCGGTGCGGGAGCGCAGGATGCCAGTCCGGATCGCGGCGGCAATACCCTGGTTGCGTGGATGCCTGACGAGGCTCACATCGCTCCGGCCGCCGAAGGTGCGTTCGAGCGTGGCCCAGGTGGCGTCGCTGCTGCCATCATCCACGAAGACATAGTGTACCGCCCACTGGGTCTCGAGGTTCGCGGCGAGCTCACCCAGAGTGTTGGCGAGGTAGGGAAGCGATTGCTCCTCGTTGAAGCAGGGGACGACAATGGTGATCGAGGGGCGTGAGGCCCGGGGCGTGAGGCCTGGGCCGGCAGGAGCTGTGAGCTGTGCGCCGAGAGCAGTTCGTTGTGAGCCAGGCACCGGAGCGCCTTGACCCCACGACTCCTCGACGTCTCGACCATTTTCCACCCGTTCCTGCTTCAGTCCCAGGAACTCCGCCGCCGATCCGAAGCGGTAGCGCGCCAGCCACCCGGTCACAAACTCCCGGGTGCGCTCGAGGTTGCGGTATTGCCGCACGCGCTGCAGCAGGGGCGCAGCCACGCGGGGCTGCTCTGGATCCAGCTCCCAGACATGGAAATACATCACGAACGGCGCCGGCTCCTCGCGCATCCAGCGCTCTACCCGCCGGTCGATGAATCGGGCGGGGAGCTGGCGCGCATAGTTGCCGCCGGCAATCGGAAGGCTCTGGCCAAAGACTGTAGTGCTGCTGACGGGCAGTTCCCAGATATTGCCATTCGCGGTTTCAACCGGATGGGCGTGGCGTCGCCACGGCTCCCGGGCGAAATGCCGCAGAAATGGCGCGAGGCTGGAGTCGTACGCATAGCCCTCGGCGGCAAGCACATCGAGCGCCCAGAGGTTGGCCGGATCGTACCAGAGTCGGGCAGCACGATGGCCGAGCACCTGCACGCCGGCGGCGCGTTCGATGGCTTCGCGGGAACGGCTGAGGTCGTCCCGGAACGATCCAGGATCGAGGCTGGCGATGCTGCGATGGTCGTAGCCGCGACTGGCGATCTCGTGCCCCCGCTCCGCGATGCTTCGGACCAGTTCGGGCGCGATGTCGGCGATCCAGCCCAGCACGAAGAA
>DAIMFY010000022.1:8566-15217 GCA_036724295.1 Gemmatimonadales bacterium
TCGGGTGCCGCAGCCGACCCTGCTCATCGGCGCGGGCTCCGGCTTCGTCCAGCAACTCGAGCGTCCGCGACGTACTCCGTTCCAGCCGCCGCTCGAAGCGCGGCCACTGGCGCGGCTCGATCAGGCGGTCGAACGCGTCGACCTGGAAGAAATCTTCCAGGCCAACCGTCAGGATGTGGCGGCGAGCGTCAGGCGAAGTCATTCTGGATCCGGATGAAGAGAAAAGATCGTCCGGTACAGCCTTGCGCAAGTACGGGGCCAGAGTGAAACGTGCCAGCGGCGCCGAAGTACGAGTCCGGCACGGGTGCTTGACCTGTGGCGCACCCGAGCCTGGGTGACGCGCCGATCCATCGGGGCGTCGCACTCATGCGACGCTAGCGCCGCGACGGCGTGCACCATCTTCATGATCCGACTAAACTGCGAACGCGCCACCGCCACCCGATCACCGGAGCCCAAGTGAGCAGGACGACTTACCGCCGCACCAAGATCGTAGCCACGCTGGGCCCGAGCTGGGACACGCCGGACGGGATGCGAAGCCTGCTGGATGCAGGCGTGGATGTAGTGCGAGTAAACAGCTCTCACGGAACTCCCGAAGTCCGTGAGCGATGGATCAGGGACCTGAAGGAAGTTCTCAAGGAGCGCACCGCCCAGGGCGCGTCGGCCGCCATCCTCGTGGATCTTCAAGGCCCTCGCATCCGGGTCGGCCGGCTGGATACACCCCGCCTGCTCACCCGCGACGAGCGCGTGACCTTCGCACCCGAATCGACTGCGACCCAGGCCGAGATCCCCACGACCTACGACGCGCTGGCCAGCGACGTGAAGGTCGGTTCACGGATCCTGCTGGACGATGGGCTGCTGGCGGTTGAGGTGACGGCGGTGGACGGCGATCGGGTTCGCGGGACCGTGCTCTATGGTGGCGAGCTCCGCAGCAACAAGGGTATCAACCTGCCCGGCGCCGACGTGAGCGCCCCACCCCTAAGCGAGCGGGACCGGGAAGAGGCGGCCCGTGCCGTGGAGCTGGGCGTGGACTTCATCGCCATGTCGTTCGTCCGCCGGGCCGAGGACCTGCAGGCCATGCGCAAGCTGATCCCCAAGCGGATCAAGCTGATCGCCAAAATCGAGAAGGACACCGCGCTGAAGAACTTGCAGTCCATCATCGCGGCGTCGGACGCGATCATGGTGGCACGCGGTGACCTGGGGGTCGAGCTACCTTTCGAGGAAGTGCCGCTGGCCCAGAAACGGCTGATTCGCGAGGCCAACCTGGCCCAGAAGCCGGTCATTACCGCCACCCAGATGCTCGAGAGCATGATCCACGCACCGCGCCCCACGCGGGCGGAAGTCTCGGACGTGGCCAACGCCATTCTCGATGGCACCGATGCCGTGATGCTCTCGGCCGAGACCGCCGTGGGCGCCTACGCCCGCGAGTCGGTCGAGGCGATGGTGCGAATCGCGCGGGAGCTGGAACGCGAGCGCCCGCACCGCAGCACGGCGCTCGACATCGTGGCGGGGCGGACACCCGAAGTCGGCGCGGCGTTCGGCCGGCGCGGTACCGATCAGGCGGCGACCCGCACCGAGTCGGCCATAGCGGTGGCCACCTGCGCCGCAGCCGAGTTGCTCCGGACACCGTGCATCGTGTGCTTTACGTCATCGGGCTTCACGGCGCGGATGGTGGCGGCGTGCCGGCCCAATGTGCCGATCTTCGCCGTGACTCCCGAGCCGGACACCTTCCGGCAGCTCGCCCTCGTCTGGGGAGTCATTCCCGCGCTCGCGGACCACTACCCCACCTACGAGCACATGCTGCCGGAGGCCCGCCAGCGGCTGCTGGATCGGGGCCTGGCCGAGGCAGGGGACCGGGTGGTGGTTACCGCAGGCGTGCCGTGGGACAAGCCCGGCACCACCAACCTGCTGAAGGTGGAGATCGTCTGAGCGGTGCGCCTTCGATTCCTGGGGACTGGCACGTCGTTCGGCATTCCGCAGGTGGGGTGCGGTTGCGATGTCTGCCGTTCCAGTGATCCGCGGGACCAGCGCTTCCGCTCGGCCGCGCTTGTCGAGGCGGAGGGATCGTCCATTCTCATTGACACGCCCCCCGAACTGCGCCTGCAACTGATCCGTGCCGAGGTGGAGCGGGTGGACGCCGTGCTCTACACCCACGAGCATGCGGATCATATCGCCGGGATTGACGACCTGCGCGCATTCTCCGTGCAGTCGGGCCAACCGTTGCCGGTCTATGGACCGGCAGCGACGATGGCTCGATTGGCCCGGGCCTACAAATACATTTTCGATGATGATGTCCGCCCGGTGCCGGGGACATCCAAGCCCAGGCTCGCCGGACATGTGCTCGATGCCGGACGCGTGACCCAGGTTGCAGGGTTGCCGGTACTGCCCCTCGAGTTCCAGCACGGCCCCATGCAGGTCTTCGGTTACCGAATCGGGCCACTGGCATACATTACGGACACGAAGGAGGTGCCGGCTGCGGCGTTTCCCGCACTGCAGGGCGTCAGGGTGCTGGTGCTGAATGCGCTCTGGTGGCGATCCCATCCGACCCACCTCAGCATTCCGGAAGCCATCGCAGTGGCGCAGCAGGTCGGTGCGCCCAGGACTTTCCTGACGCACCTGACCCATGAGACGGGACACGCGGCGCTCGCCGCCGAGCTGCCGCCCGGCATTGCTCCCGCATTCGACGGACTCGTCGTGGAGGTATCGTGATCACACTGCAATACGGACGCATGCTGGAGGATGGACTCGACGGGGGCATCGACGGGGAGCGGGGGCTGTCACGGTCCCGCCTTGCAGACCTGCAGAAGAGGTTTCCCCGGATCCAGTCGGAGCTGCGCGCTCGACGCAAGGAAGGGGACTACGGCTTCTATGACCTGGTCCAGCAGGAACAGACGGTCCGCGAGATCCTCAGCTTCGCCGAGGGGATGGGGCAGGCGCATGACCACGTCCTCGTGCTTGGCATCGGCGGCTCCGCGCTGGGTACCAAGGCGTTGCTCAATGCATTGAAGAAGCCGGCCTGGAACGAACTGGACGACGATGCACGGGAGTTCTTCCCGCGGCTCACGGTGCTGGAGAACGTCGATCCCGTCACCGTGCGTGCTACGCTCGACCGGATCGACCCGCGCCGCGTGCTCGTGAACGTGGTCAGCAAGTCGGGCGGCACCGCGGAGACGATGGCGCAGTATCTCATCGTGCGGCAGTGGCTGGAGCAGGCACTGGGCGCGGCCGCCGCGCGACATCTCGTCTTCACCACCGATCCCGAGAAGGGCGCGCTCCGTCAGATCGCGCGGGACGAGGGGATTCCGGCGTTGCCGGTGCCTCCCGGCGTTGGAGGACGCTACAGCGTGCTCTCGCCGGTCGGACTGCTGCCGGCGGCGCTGGTCGGCATCGATATCGAGGGGCTGCTCCGTGGCGCGGGTCGCGCCCTCGAGCGCGCGGAGGCGGATGATCTCCTGGCCAATGCGCCGGCGCTCTACTCGGCGCTGCTCTGGGCGGCCGATACCTGGCATGGCGCCCGGGTGCAGATCGTGATGCCCTATGCCGACCGCCTCCGGGAATTTGCCGAGTGGTACCGGCAGCTCTGGGCCGAGAGCCTGGGCAAGCGCCTGGATCGCCGAGGGGAACTGATCAACACCGGCCCGACCCCGGTCGGCGCGGTGGGCGCCACCGACCAGCACAGCCAGGTGCAGCTCTTCATGGAAGGGCCGTACGACAAGGCCATCACTTTCGTGGATGTTGAGCATCACGTCACGGACGTGGCCATACCCTCGCGTGACGGGGCGCCGGCGGAACTGGCCTACCTCGGGGGCCACTCCCTGCAGGAGCTGCTGCGGGCGGAGCTGGAAGCGACTTCGTCGGCGCTGGCGCGGATGGGCCGCATGAACATGACCCTGCGGCTGCCGGAGCTCGACGCGGAAAACTTCGGCGAGCTGCTGATGTTCTTCCAGGTGGCTTGCGGCTATTCGGGCCTGTGGTACGGAGTCGATCCCTTCGACCAGCCTGGTGTGGAGCTGGGCAAGCGCCTCACCTACAGCGCCATGGGCCGTCCCGGGTTCGACGAGCCGATCGCGCCGCGCCCCGCCGGGGACGAGGTGTAGTACCTTGGCCGCGCCGGGCGTGCCGGATACCTTTGGCGAGTCGGTCGCATCGCTGTTTCGGCTTCATGAACGAGGTGTGCTGTCGCATGACTGTTGATGCCGCTGCACTGGCAGCTGAACTTTTTGGCAACGCCGTCTCGGTGGTCGCGGGTGGTTTTAACGTCAGGGACGCCGCCGTCCTTCGTACGCCAGCCATGGACCAGCTGGCTCGCCGGGCGGTGTTCGGCGACCAGGAGCCGCGGGAGACGGCGCGCTGGCTTCTCTGGGAGTTGGGGCAGGTGCAAGGTGTCCGTCCCGCATCGATCCATGAGCTCTACCTGGCGCGCGGACGAGGAGAGTGCGCCGGTTTCACCGTGCCGGCCATCAACATCCGGGCCATGGCCTATGATTCCGCCCGCGCCGTTTTCCGCGCGGCGCGAGCGGGTCGGGTGGGCGCGCTGATCGTGGAGATTGCCCGATCGGAAATCGCGTATACCGACCAGCGACCGGCGGAGTACGTCGCCGTGATGATCGCGGCAGCCCTGCGCGAGGGGTACCGCCTGCCGCTCTTCATCCAGGGCGATCACTGCCAGGTGAGCGCCGCCAAGTACGCGGCGGATCCGGAGAAGGAAGTGGGCGAGGTCAAGAAGCTGATCGCCGAGGAAGTCGCGGCTGGCTTCTACAACATTGACGTGGACACGTCGACGCTGGTGGACCTGGGCCGGCCCACGCTGGAGCAGCAGCAGGAGGCCAACTTCATGCGGGCCGCCGAGATCACCCAGTTCATCCGGGAGCGGGAGCCGGATGATGTCACGGTATCGGTAGGTGCGGAGATCGGCGAAGTCGGCCACAAGAACAGCACCGTGGAAGAGCTGAACGCCTTCATGCAGGGCTACAACGCCGCCTGCCAAGCGCTTGGCGTGGCCGACGGCATCAGCAAGATCTCGGTGCAGACCGGCACGTCGCATGGCGGCGTGGTGCTGCCCGACGGCAGCATCGCCGAGGTGAAGCTGGACCTCGACGCGCTGCGGGATCTCTCGCGCGTGGCCCGCGAGCAGTATGGTCTGGCTGGCGCCGTCCAGCACGGGGCCAGTACGCTGCCCAGCAGTGCGTTTGGCGCCTTTCCTCGGGTGGAGGCGGCCGAGATCCACCTGGCCACCAATTTCCAGAACATCATTTTCGATCATCCCAGCCTGCCGGAGTCGCTGCGGCGCCGCATGTATGCCTGGCTGGACGAGCACGCGGCGGGCGAGCGGAAGCCCGACGATACCGACGAGCAGTTCTACTACAAGACCCGCAAGAAGGCGATCGGGCCCTTCAAGAAGGATCTCTGGGAACTCCCGGAAGATGTCCGCTCGGCCATCGCGACGGACCTCGAGCGCACCTTTGCTTTCCTCTTTGAGCAACTCAACGTGAACGGCACGGCCGATCTCGTGGACCACACTGTCAAGGCGCCGCTGCAGCACCATGCCGCGCTCGACAAGGTGCTGGTGCGCGCGGCGGACGATGCAGACGCCGGCGAGTAGGAGGCCGTATGCCCCGCAGGAAGCCGACCGAAGTGGTCTTTGTCGAGCGCAATGATTCATCCGCCAAGTGGCTGTTCTGGGGCGCGATGCTGGGCGCTGGCCTGGCACTGCTCTACGCCCCGCGAAGCGGGGAGGAGACCCGGCGCTCGCTGCAGCGGCGCCTGCGTCATCTCCGCGCCGCGACCGAGGAGCGGGTGGACGAACTGATGGAGCGCTTCGCGCCAGGCCAGCGCGCGAGCGAGGCAGATGAATTGGTGGACGACGAGCTCGAGGATCTGGCCGAGGAGACATCGCCGCCGCCGGTCCGTGCCCCGGAACTCTCGGCGCGCGAGGAAATCGAGCTGCGGCTGGCGGAAGCGCGCTCCAGGCGCCGCCGGGAAGTGACGCCCGCCCTGCCTGAGGAGCCCACGGCCTGAGCGCCGGCCAAAAGGGTGACTGGTACCGCTCGCCACTCGGCTTCGTCTGGCGAGTCATGCAGGCCGCCGACGAGAGCAGCATTCCCTTCCTGGCGAGCGGCGTCACATTCGATGCGCTGCTCGCCGCCGTGCCCTTCATCCTGCTGCTGGTCGTCGGCCTCACCCAGGTGCTGCAGGCGGTGGCCGGCAGCGGCCCCGACCCGCGCGCGGTGTTCGAGGCATTTCTTCCGCCGCATTCGGGCGGCGCCGGGGATCCCTTCAAGCTGGCGGTGGATCTCCTGAGCGGCGTGGCGCGCAACACCAAGACCATCTCGCTCGTTGCGATCCCCACGTTCATCTGGTTCAGCACCCGGCTCTTTGCCGGCGTGCGCACCTCGCTCAATCATATTTTTGATGTCGGGCTCCGGCCCCGCCCGCGCCGCAACTTTCTGGTGGCCTGGGCCAGTGGGAAGTTGCGGGACGTCACCATGGTGGTGTTTACCCTCACGCTCTTCCTGATCAACGCCGCGCTGACGGCGGGCATCGCGCTGCTGCAGGCGCGGGGGTTCAGCAGCTCACCGGTCCTGCAATTCTTCCTCACGGCCGGCGGTCGCATCCTCACCGAAGTGGTGACGGTCGCCTTCTCGGTATCGCTCT
>DAIMFY010000023.1:0-15095 GCA_036724295.1 Gemmatimonadales bacterium
CGACGTACGAGAGCCGGCTGACGAAGCCGAGTGGCGCAGTGTTCGCCAGCGCCTGCTCGACCAGTTTGGCAAGGAGCGGCGCTGTGCCTTGCTGGAGCGGCTCTGGACCGTGGCCTTCGCCGAGCCGGGCTCGAGTGACTCACGCGCCCGGCTGGTGCGGAACGCCGCAGCACTGCTTGGCCTGAGCCCGGCTGAAATCTCAGAGGTCGAGAGCCGGGTGCGGGCGGGCGGGACACGGTCGGCATGAGCATACCCGAGCTGCGGGCGCGGATCGACCGCGACTTTTTCGTCGAGGGCTTTCGCGACTTCCTGGGACTCGAGGCCGGCCACAGTCCCAACACGGTTGAAGCGTACGCACGTGATGTTCGGCGGTTGGCGGAGTTCGCGCTGTCCAAGGGCGTCTCCAGCCCGGCGGCCCTCAGCCGTGCGCTGCTCCGCGATCACGTATTCCTCCTCAAGGATCTCGGGCTCAGCCCCTCGTCGATTCGACGCGCCATTTCCTCGATTCGGACATACTTCGGATTCCTGGTAGGTGAAGGGCTGGTCACGACCGATCCAAGCGACCGCCTGGAGGGACCCCAGCGTTGGCGGACACTGCCAGAGACCTTGTCCGTGAGCGAAGTCGAGGCACTGCTCGCGGCCCCGCCAGCAAACGACAAGCTCGCCTGGCGGGATCGGGCCTTACTGGAGCTTGCCTACGGTGCGGGCCTTCGAGTGTCGGAACTCTGCGGCCTTCGGATCAACGACCTGATCTTGCCCGAGCAGCTGGTGCGCGTCCTCGGCAAGGGGTCCAAGGAGAGGTTGGTGCCTGTGGGCCGCACCATTATCGGTGTCGTGTCGGTTTACCTGCATCAGCTTCGGCCGGAGCTCGATCGCGGAAAATCAGAAGGACGGGTCATCCTCAACGCGCGCGGCGAGCCGCTTTCGCGCGTTGGGGCCTGGGGCATCGTCAAGAAGGCCGTCGGACGCGCGGGCCTCCAGAAGCGGGTCACGCCCCACACCTTGCGCCACAGCTTTGCCACCCACCTGCTCGAAGGCGGTGCCGACCTGCGCGCGGTGCAGGAAATGCTTGGGCACGCCGACCTGTCGACCACCCAGATCTACACTCACGTGGACCGCGAATACCTGCGGTCGGTGCATAAGCAGTTTCATCCGAGGGGCTGAGAGCTGAAAGCTGAAAGCTGAAAGCTGAAAGCTGAACGAAGTTAACCGCCTTCAGCCTTCAGCCTTTAGCTGTCAGCTCCCCCCGGCACGTCCATCTCGTCATACACCGTTGCCAGCCAGAGCGACAGCAGCCAGCCTTCCGTCAGCAGCAGGGCGGCCGCGCCGCACGAGGCGGGGATGGCCGACCAGGCGCCGAGCGCCGGCGAGAGCAGGGTGACGAGGCCCACCGCGCCGATCGCGGGGAGGATCGAGGCCAGCACCAGCGCGAGAATGTAGGCCAGGGCTGTCAGCATGCTCTGGCCCAGGGTCTCCACACCACCATGTGCTGGCCCGATCCGGACCCAGCCGGGCAGCAGCAGCGCCGCTCCGTTCTGCAGCAGCATCCCTACGAAGTTGAGGGCCGGAAGCACGATCACGGTCGTAGCCGCGGTTGCGAGCCGGAGCGAGGCCGGGAACTCCGGCGCTGGCAGGTAGATGAGCGCGAGCCCGCCGAGTAGCAGCAACGTCAATTGGGAGAGCGAGAGGATCAGCGCCGAGCTCGCTGCCTCCATCCGGATCACCGCGTCGGACGCGAGCGGATAGCTGCGCAGCAGTTCCAGGTGCGCGAGGTCGGTGCGCAAGTCATTCCTGATCCACTGCGGTCCCAGTGCGAAGAAGAAGCCGCCCCAGACCAGCAGCAGCGTGCCGGCGACCTTGGCCGCTGACGGTAGTCCGGCCGAGGCTATGACCAGCGTCAGCGCAACGATCATGGAGATCATCGTCCAGGTGCGAAGGCGGCTGCGCCGGAGCACCATGGCGACGTTCTTCCAGAGAATCGCCCGGGCCGGGTCACCCGCTGGTGCAAGCGCCCAGAGCGGGGGCGAATAGGGTCGTTCCCCGGGTGAAATCCGCGCACCGGTGCGGCGTGCCGCCACGATGCGCGCGCGTTCAAAGGAGGCCTCCGCTGCCGCCTCCTCGTACGCCGCATCGGAGCGGATGACCCAGACATAATGCAGCGCGAGCAGCCCCGCCGCGAATGGGAATGTGCGCAGCCACTCGCTCGTGGAGTGAGACACGAGTGGGTGCGCCAGCAGCCGGAACGGCCACAGCAGCACCAGCGCCAGGGGAGCACGCAGGGCCGCCTCGATGTTGGACACGACCGAGGCCCCGGGCGGCAGGGACATCAGGCGATTTCCCGCTTGCAGCAGCGCCGCAATCAGCAGGGCCGCCGCCGCGACAAGGACGACCAGCAGCACGGGGTGGCGACGCACGCCGGACCGGCCGTGCTCGCTCGCCGTCGAGCGGAACATGGCAGCGCCCATGCGATGAAGGTGAATGGTGGTAAAGAGGCACCAGAGCGAGAGCGCCCGCAGCGGCAGCGGGAGCTCACTCTCGCCGGCGCCGAGAATGACAACCCAGAGCAGCGTGGTCGCCACGATCACTACCTGCGCTCGCAGCAGCTTGTAGCGCACCAGCGCTCGCCGGCTGATCGGCGCCGGGAACAGGAACATCACCTCTGCCGTCGAGTAGGCCAGGACGTACTGCTTGCCTGTCGAAATCCAGGTCCAGCCGACGAGGAGGAGCAGGCCTGCGGCGAGTCCGAGCTCGAGGAATACCCCACGCAAGAGCAGGTGCCGGTCAGGCTGTGCATTGCCATGCGCGAGCATGAACAGGTAGCCAATCCCCACGAGCAGGGCGACCACGTAGCGCGGCTGGCGCAGCCGGCGGGCCTGCTGCGCCGTGCGGTTCCGGAGGGAGTGCCAGATGAGATAGCCCAGCGCGCCACGAGCCATCGTCGTCAGGTCTCACCCACCAGCGCAATGAACACCTCTTCCAGCGAGCGACCGGCGAGCTCGGGCCGCTCGGCGATGATGTCTCCCAGCGCGCCGGTGGCCACCCGCTCGCCGTGGCGGAGCACCAGCACGCGGGTGCAGAGCTCCTCCACGAGGTGCAGCAGGTGCGAGCTCAGGATGACCGCGGCACCTTCCTGGGCCCGGCGCACAATGGTGGCCTTCATCCGCCGGATGCCGATCGGGTCGAGTCCGGTGAGCGGCTCATCGAACATGAGCGCCGACGGACGGTGGAGCAGGCCGCAGGCAATTGCCAGCTTTTGCTTCATGCCCCGCGACAATTCAGGGGGGAAGGAGTCGATCCGGTCGAGCAGTTCGAGTTCCGAGAGCAGGGCGTGCCGCCGCTCGCGCGCGTCACCAACGTTGTAGAGCCGCGCCACGAAGTCGAGGTGCTCACCGACCGTCAGGTAATCGAAAAGGTGCGGCTCATCCGGGATGAACGCGAGCCGGCTCTTGGCCGCGATCGGCTCAGCACGGAGGTCATGTCCCGCGATCCGGATCCGCCCCGCCGACGGCACGATGATCCCCGCCACACTGCGCAGCGTCGTGGTCTTGCCGGCGCCGTTCGGCCCCACCAACCCGAGAACTTCTCCCGGCTGGACCGTGAATGTCAGCTCCCGGACAGCCAGCCGGTCGCCATACAGCTTGGTCAGTCCCTCCACCTCGATCACAGCCCCTCCGCCGGTGCAGGTACGGCTAAGCGCTTTTCAGACAATGACCTGAACGGTATAGTTCAGCCCAGGCGTGGAACCAGCGGCCGGGACGGTGAAACTTTTTGGCTGCTGTCGACGTTTCGTGATGCATCGTGGTCGGACTTCTCGGTCAGGCGGTCGCATGCGTTCCTACTGGGTCAAAATCGTCGCCGGGGCGGTACTCATCTTCGCCGTCGGCATGATCATCCGATCGCTTTTCCGGTCGGTGAAACACGGGGTCGAGTATGTCAGCGATGGCTCGGGCCCCATCACCACGCCCTTGCTCTTCGTTCCGTTTGAGCTGGGCGGCCACCGGATCGGGACCTTCCGTGGCCTCACAATCTACCGGGACAGCACCCGGAAGCCGTCATCGGTGACCCTGACGGTGGCCTTGCGGGACTCGATCGCACCCGACGAACTCGGCCGCTGCATCCTCACGCTCCTGCCGAGCGGTACCGGGGACTACAACCCCACCAGCTACCAATGCCTGACGTCTGCCGACACTGGCGGCAAGGCGCTCGCCCAGTTCGGCATGGTGCGAATCCGGTCCACTGACGACAGTTTTCCCCTTTTCGCGCCCGAGCACGACCTCGACCAGCTCCGCAGCAACTGGGAGCCCAGGATGCATAGCGCTGACTCGGTCCAGCAGTTCATGAACGACTCCACTCGGGAGGCCATTCACGGCCAGATCGAGAGCACCATGAGTGCGGCACGTGAGCACGCTGAGTCGTTGCGCAGCACTTTGCCCGAACCGTGAAGCTGCTGGTCCTCGACAACTACGACAGCTTCACCTGGAACCTGGTCCAGCTGTTCGGCGCGCTGGGTGCCGAGCCGCTGGTTTATCGCAACGACGCGCTGAGCGTCGACGCTGCGCTGGGCCTCGCCGCCGATGCCATCGTAATATCGCCAGGCCCCGGCGCTCCGGCTGACGCCGGGATATCCGTGGCGCTGGCCCGCGGCGCGGCCGCCCGCCAGATTCCGCTGCTCGGAGTCTGCCTCGGGCACCAGGCGCTCGCCGAGGCCTTCGGTGCTACCATCGCGCGCGCTCCCACCCTCATGCATGGAAAGTCCTGCCAGGTGGCCCATGACGGCACCGGGCTTTTTGCCGGGCTGCCGCGGCCGCTTGCCGTAATGCGATATCACTCGCTCGTCGTGCAGCCGGCAACCATGCCCGTGGATTTCATCGCCACCGCGACGGCGCAGGAGGCTGGTGGGGAGACGGTCATGGCGATCGCGCATCGCACGCGACCCCTCTTCGGCGTCCAGTTCCATCCCGAGTCGGTCGGGACCGAGTCCGGGTCTGCACTTCTCGGCAACTTCCTTCGGCTCGCCCGTGGTTGATTGCCGTCTCGTCCCGCCGTAGGTTGCACCTCATCCCTGGCTGATCCTTTCACCCTTGGCGCCCCATGAAACTCGGCAGCGTCTCCGTCCTCGCCGGTGCCCTGACAGGCCTGCTCGCCTGCACATCGGCGCCATCCACGACACCAGCCCCCGAGCAGCTGGCAGACTCCTCAGCGGCAGCCGATTCGCCTGGCGGTGTGTTCCGTACCGCAGAGGAAGGTGGCCGGATCGACAACAGCACCACGGCCTATCCGTCTACTTACAAGCCGCTCGCGTCGCACCCCGTCGTTATTCGCGGCGCCACCATCCTGACCGCGACGGGACCGGCGCTGACCGGTGCATCGCTGTTGCTGGAGGATGGCAAGGTGACGGCCGTCGGCACGTCGGTCACGGCACCCCCGGGTGCGGAGGTGATCGATGCAACCGGAAAGTGGGTCACGCCGGGCATCATCGATACACACTCGCACCTGGGCGTATATGCCGCGCCGGGCGGGGAGTCGCTGGATGACGGAAACGAGGCCACCAGCCCGAACACGGCCGAGGTGTGGGCGGAGCATTCGATCTGGCCCCAGGATCCCCAATTCGGGCTGGCGCTTGCCGGTGGCGTGACCACGATCGAGATCCTTCCCGGCTCGGCCAATCTCTTTGGCGGCCGCGGCGTCGTGCTGCGTAATCTTGCCGCCACCACCGTCCAGGCCATGAAGTTTCCCAACGCCCCGTACGCGCTCAAGATGGCGTGCGGCGAGAACCCGAAGCGGGTGTACGGCCGCCGGGGCCGCTCGCCTTCGACCCGGATGGGCAACATGGCCGGGTATCGGGAGGCGTGGATCCGCGCGACCGCGTACAAGCGCCGCTGGGACAAGTGGCGCGAGGACGGTTCCGATCCCGCCAAGATGCCCGAGCGCGACCTCGCGATGGAGACGCTCATGGGCGTGCTCGACGGGCAGATCCGGATCCAGAACCACTGCTATCGCGCCGATGAAATGGCCGAGATGGTGGCGATGTCGAAGGAGTTCGGCTATCACATTGCCTCATTCCACCACGCGGTCGAGGCCTACAAGATCCGCGACCTGCTGGAGCGCGAAAATATCTGCGCCAGCATGTGGAGCGACTGGTGGGGCTTCAAGCTCGAGGCCTATGACGGGATCCGCCAGAACATCGCGCTCATGGCTGCCGATGGCGGCTGCGCCATCCTCCACACGGATGACCCCGATGGCATCCAGCGGATGAATCAGGACGCGGCCAAGGCGCTGGAGGCCGGCCTGGAGGCCGGGCTGAAACTCACCCAGGACGACGCCATCAAGTGGATCACGATCAATCCGGCCAGGGCACTCGGGCTGGAGAAGGAAGTGGGCTCGCTGGAGCCGGGCAAGCGCGCCGATGTGGTCATCTGGTCAGCCGATCCTTTCAGCGTCTACTCGCACGCCGAGAAGGTGTTCCTCGACGGTGCACTGGTGTTTGATCGCTCCGACCCGGCGCGCCAGCCCGTGACCGACTTCATGCTGGGCCAGCCGGAGGCGGGACGATGAGAGCGCTCACCTTCATTGCCGCCGGTGTACTGCTTGCCGGCGCCGCGGCGACCGCCAGTGGCCAGACCGTTGCCATCACCGGCGCGCGCGTCCTGACCGGCACCGCCGCCACCATCGAAAACGGCACGGTGCTCTTGCGTGACGGCCGCATCGTGGCAGTGGGCCGGGACGTGCCGATACCGGCGGGCGCCACGGTCATTGACGGCCACGGGAAAGTGGTCACGCCCGGCCTCATCAACTCCTACACCACGATCGGCGTAGTCGAAATCGAGGCGGTGGACGAGACCAATGACGCGGCGAGCAGCAACGACCAGATCACCGCCGCATTCGATGTACGGTACGGTCTCAACCCGTCGTCTACGCTGATCCCGATCGAGCGCGACGGCGGCGTAACGGGCGCCGTGGTCGCGCCAGGCGCCCGCGCCTCCATCATTGCCGGGATGGGTGCACTTATTCATCTCGCCGGCGGCACGGCGGACTCGATGATCGACCGCAGTCCCGTTGCGATGTTCGGGATCCTCAACGAGGGCGCGGCCGAGCGCACCGGCGGCGCCCGCGGCACCGCGGTGCTCCGCCTGCGTGAGCTGCTCGAGGACGTGAAGGTCTATGCGGCAAATCCGGCGGCCTACGAAACTCGGGACCGGCGTGATCTCAGCCTCTCGCGGCTCGACCTCGAAGCGATGGTCCCGGTGGTGCAGGGGAGACTGCCGCTCGTCCTCGCCGTCGACCGGGCACCGGACATCCTCAACGCCCTGTCGCTGGCGAAGGAGTTCAAGCTGCGCCTCATTCTCTCGGGCGCAGCCGAGGGCTGGCGCGTGGCGGGCGCCATCCGCGCAGCTGGCGTGCCGGTCATCATGAACCCGCTCACCGATATTCCGTTCTATGACGACCTTGCGGCCACGCTCGAAAACGCGGCCCGGCTGCAGAAGGCGGGCGTAACGGTCGCCTTCGCCACCTTCGACGCGCACAACGCCCGGAACCTTCGCTTCCTCGCGGGCAACGCGGTGGCCAACGGGATGCCGTACGACGCGGCCCTCGCGGCAATCACGTCGGTGCCGGCGCGCATCTGGGGCGCGGATTCGATGATCGGAGCCCTCGCGCCGGGCCGCCGGGCCGACCTGGTGGTCTGGTCGGGCGACCCATTCGAGCTCCTGACCCGCGCGGAGCACGTCTTCATCGGCGGGCGGGAGATGCCGCCGGACAATCGGCAGCGGCAGCTGCTGGCCCGGTACCGGACGCTGGGGGACAGCATCCCGGCGCAGTACAGGAGATAGGGACGTGAGGCGCGGGGTGTGGGGCATGACGTCCCGCGCCCCACGCCCCATGGGTCACGCCGTCCCTGCAACATCCGGCGTCTGCTCTCCGTACATCCCTTGATACCCCGCCTGCCGGCGGGGGCGGGCCCACCCACAGAGGATCTGCTCTGATGCATTCGCACGTACGGCTTGCCCTGGCCAGCTTGTCGCTGGCCACCCTGGTTCCCACCCTCGCAGTCGCCCAGCAGAAAGCCACCTTCGCCAGCCGTCAGGAAGCCCTCAGGGCCGGCCGATCCCTCTCTGGTGGCTCCGGACCCCGTGGGGTCACCTGGATCGATGGTGGCAACCGCTATTCGTACACCACGCGCGGTGACGGCGGAGAAGTGATCCGCAGCTTCGATCCCGCTTCGGGCAAGGACGCGGAGCTATTCACGGCCGCCGGGCTGACCTTTCCCGGCACGGACAGCGCCTTCAACTACATGTCGTTCCAGTGGGCGAAGGACTCCAGGCATCTCGTCTTCCAGACCAACTTCCAGCGCCTGTACCGCCGCTCCGGCACCTCGGATTTCTACGTCTACACGCTTGCCGACAAGCACCTGCAGCTAGCGGCCAAGGGTGCGCGCACGGGCGAGCTGTCGCCCGACGGTGCCCGGCTCGGGTATGAGCGGGGCGGCGACATGTACGTGACCGACCTGTCGTCGGGCAAGGAGACGCGGCTGACGCATGACGCCACCGAGCTGGTGCACAATGGCCGGTTCGACTGGGTGTACGAAGAGGAGTTCGGCCTCGCGCAGGCGTGGAAGTGGTCACCGGACAGCCGGAACATCGCGTACTGGCAGCTGGATGAGAGCCCGGAGCCGGTGGACCAGTTCACCGACTTCTCGGGCGTGCATCCGGAATGGGACAAGATTCGCATCCCCCAGCCCGGCGACAGCAACGCCCACGTCCGGATCGGCGTGGTCAACGTGGCCACCGGGCAGCAGAGCTGGCTCGAGCCGGGCGCGGAGGGCGGGGAATACATCCCGCGCATCTACTGGACCAGCGAGCCCGACACCCTGGCGGTGGTGACGCTCAATCGTTCGCAGAACGAGATGAAGCTCTTCTTCTTTGACATCCATACGGGCGGCAAGCGCCTCGTGATGTCCGAGACGTCGCCCGCGTGGGTGGATGTCTATGATTTCTACGCCGGCGTCCAGGACATGCTGACCTTCCCGGCCGGCAGCCGGGAATTCTTCTGGATCTCCGACCGGGACGGCTGGCAGCATCTCTATCGCTACGATTACTCGGGCCGGATGGTCAGGCAGGTCACCCGCGGCAGCTGGAGCGTGACGCGGGTGGAGGGCACCGATCCCGGCCGCAAGATCGTCTACTTCACGTCGACCCAGGCCTCGCCCCTCGAGCGCCAGCTCTACTCGGTGCGTTACGATGGCAGCAAGCTGACCCGGCTTACGCAGGCCACCGGTACGCATCGCATCGACATGTCGCCCAATGCGCGGTTCTACATTGACAGCTGGTCGTCGGTGAGCCAGCCGCGGCAGGTGGAGCTGTGGGCCACCGGCGGCAGGATGCTCAAGAAGCTCGAGGCCAACGAAGGCGTGACCGAGTGGCTCAAGACCCACGCGTATTCGCCCACCGAGCTCTTCAGCTTCACGACGTCGGACGGCCAGAAGCTGGACGGCTCGATCGTGAAACCGTACCCCTTCGACAGCACCCGCCGCTATCCGGTCATCTTCGCCATTTACGGCGGGCCCGGATCGCAGGCGGTGTATAACACCTTCGGGAGCAGCGGCTCGGAACAATGGCTGGCGCAGGAAGGCTACATCGTGGTGGACCTCAACAACCGGGGGTCCAACAACTACGGCAGCAAGTTCATGAAGATCGTGCACCAGCACCTGGGCAAGTGGGAGAGCCATGATTTTGCCGAGGCGGCGCGGTATCTCTCGACGCTGCCGTACGTGGACAGCGCCAACATTGCCATCATGGGCGGCAGCTACGGCGGATATTCCACCGTGTTCACCATGGAATCGTACCCCGACATCTTCAAGGTTGGGGTGGCCAATTCCGCGGTGACCGACTGGCGCCTCTACGACAACATCTACACCGAGCGCTACATGAACACCCCCGCCCTCAACGAGGACGGGTACAATACCAGCTCGGCCGTGAAGAATGCGGCCAAGCTCACCGGGCGCCTGCTGCTGATTCACTCGATGATGGACGACAACGTTCATCCCCAGAATACGATGCAGCTGCTCACGGCGCTCACCAATGCAGGCCACGACGTGGACACGCGGATCTATCCGCCGGGCCGCCACGGCGCCGCCTACAATGGCCAGAGCAGCATGCTCATCCAGCAGGTCACCGACGAGTTCCTGGCCCGTCACCTGAAATCCGGCACGGTTGCCGGTGCGGCGCTGCCCTGACCAGGGCGCGCCAGACTCACTTCGTTCGAGGAGACCCTTGATGCAAGCCCGCCTGCTCACGGCACTGGTCGCCGGCACCGCCCTGCTGGGCTGCGCCGGCGCCCCCGCCTCCACTCCGGTATCCCAGCCGGCGGCCGTTGCCGCCGGTCCTGATGGCGTGGTGCCGTTGCCGGAAGTCACGCTGCCTCGTACCCACAAGCCCCAGCCGACGTCCGCGGCGATCAGCGCCAAGGACCTGATGACCCGGCTGTACATCTACGCGGATGACTCGATGCAGGGACGGGAAGCCGGCACCATCGGCAACGTCAAGGCGACGAACTACATCGCGAGTGAAATCGCCAAGATGGGACTGGAGCCTGCCGGCGACAACGGCACCTATTTCCAGACCGTCCCGGTCGCCACGCGCAGCCTCGATGCCGCGTCGAGCTTCGTGGTGAACGGCTCGCCGTTGACGCTCTACACCGACTGGGTCTCGACTGGCGCAGGTGACGCCCAGCTGACGTCGGTCCCGGTAATCTTCGGCGGGATCCTGGGCGATTCGTCGTCACTCATCTCGGCGGAGCAGGCGAAGGACAAGCTCGTGATTCTGGCCGTGCCCGGTGGCATTGCCTCGCTGCGCAGCCTGCGCCGGGCGCCCACGGAGCTGCAGGATGCCGCTGGCGTCGCCATTGCCATCCTTGACGAGTACCCGCCGGCCGCGCTCAACCGGATCAAGGAGCCGCGGATGTTCCTGAACGACAATCCGGCGGAACGCCCCGCTGGCCAGGCCAGCCTCCTGGTCACCACCCACGCCGGTGAAGTCATCTTCGGCAAGCCCTTGGCATCGCTGACACCCGGCACCGCGGGCCCGACGGCCAGCCTCGCGGTGAGCTACACCACCGCCCCGGTGAAGGATCCGGCGCGCAACGTCGTGGGGATCATCCGCGGCAGTGATCCGGCGCTCCGCGGCGAGTACGTCGCGGTCGGCGCGCACAACGACCACATCGGGTTCAGCAACCGGCCGGTGGACCACGATTCGCTCCGCATCTGGAACCACATTGTCCGGCCCGAAGGTGCAGATGATGGCGGGAAGCAGGCGTCGCCCGAGCAGCAGGCCCGGGTCAACGCCCAGCTTGCAGCGTTCCGCTCGGCCCACCCAGGCCAGTCGCGCCTCGACTCCATCAGCAACGGCGCTGATGACGACGGCTCTGGCACGGTGACCGTGCTGGAGCTGGCCCAGAAGATTGCCGCGATGAAGACCAAGCCGAAGCGCTCGATTCTCTTTGTCTGGCACGTCGGCGAAGAGAAGGGGCTCTGGGGCTCGCACTACTTCACCGACCACCCGACCGTGCCGCGCGATTCGATCGTGGCCCAGCTCAACATGGACATGGTGGGCCGGGGCGAGGCCTACGACGAAACCGGCCGCACCAAGGACGGGACGCCGATTCACGGTAATCCCAACTATCTCCAGCTGGTCGGCTCGCGGCGGCTCTCCACCGAGCTGGGCGACATGGTGGAGACGGTGAACCGTGAGGGCGGGCATAACATGGACCTCGATTACTCCATCGATGCCGACGGCCATCCTTCGCGGATCTACTGCCGCAGCGACCACTACGAGTATGCCCGCTACGGCATCCCGATCGTCTTCTTTACGACCGGCCTGCATTCGGACTACCACCAGGTCACTGACGAGCCGCAGTACATCGAATACGACCACATGACGCGGATCGCCAACTTCCTCGAGGACCTGGCGGTGCAGGTGGCCGACATGGACCACCGGCCGGTGGTGGACAAGCCGAAGCCGGATCCGAACGGCCGTTGCGTGCAATGATCAACTGGGCGCCGCTCCATCCCCAGGTGGTCCATTTCGTCGTGGCCCTTGGCCTTGTCGGCATCGTGCTGCGGCTGATTTCACTCACGGGACGGGCCAGGTGGACCCGTCCCGCGGGTGCGGTGCTGCTGATCCTGGCCGCGATCTCGAGTGTGGTTGCGGTCAAGTCCGGCACCGCCGCACATGGGCCGGTGGAGCGGATCCCTGGTGCTCGGGACGCTGTCGAGCGCCACGAAGAGACCGGCGAAAAGACCCGCAACATCTTTCTTGTCGTCGGCGTGCTGGAGATCGGCGGGCTGGCGCTGGCGTCGCGCGAAAAGGCGCGTCGCTGGTTCCTGCTCGCGTCCGCCGTGGTGGGTGTGGTCGCCTGCGTGGAACTCTACGAGGCGGCCGATGAAGGTGGCGAACTGGTCTACGCCTACGGTGGGGGACCGGGGCTGCGCTCCGGCAATCCAGCCGACGTCCAGCGCCTCCTCGTGGCGGGACTCTATGCCCAGGCCGCGGCCGCCCGTGACTCAGGCAGGGCGGACGAAGCCGCGCGCCTCACCGACGAACTGCTGCGGCAGCGGCCGCAGGATCCGGCCGTCGCGCTGCTGGCCGTTCAGTCGCTGATCCGGGATCGCCACGATCCCGTTGCCGCGCTGGCCACGCTCGATACCCTGAGGCAGCCCGAGGGCAATCGCCGCTGGGATCAGCAGGTCGGGCTGCTGCGAAGCGAGGCGCTGGTGGCCGCCGGCCAGCCCGACTCCGCGCGGGCGGTGCTCACGGCGCTGGCAAAAAAGTATCCCGAGAGCAGGGGAGTGAAGCGGGCGTTGGAGCAGGCCGACAGTCAACGGTCGACGGTCACGCGGCCGTAGACCGTTGACGGTTGGCCATCACGCACCCCTCATGCCAGCCGCACGGCATGACTTTTGACAGCACCCCGGCGTCCGCATTAGCTTCCGGAACATGCAATCGCATGGTCCATCGCCGGCAGGCGCCGGTCATTTTCCCATTTTCACGCCGATCGCCGCAGCGACGCTGGCCGACGAGCCGGCGCCGGTCTCTGCCAAGGGGTGTCCATGAGCACAAGCGCTTCCGCGACCAAGTACATCTTCGTGACGGGTGGGGTGGTCTCCTCACTCGGCAAGGGCATCGCGGCGGCGTCGCTGGGCCGGTTGCTGGTGGAGCGCGGGTTGAGCGTGACCATGCAGAAGTTCGACCCGTACATCAACGTCGACCCGGGCACCATGTCGCCGTTCCAGCACGGCGAGGTCTTCGTGACCGACGACGGGGCGGAGACGGACCTCGATCTCGGCCACTACGAACGGTTCATCGATCGCTCGCTCTCCCAGCAGAACAATGTCACCACCGGCCGCATCTACCAGAACGTCATCAACAAGGAGCGGCGGGGCGAATACCTCGGCTCCACGGTGCAGGTCATTCCGCACATTACCGACGAGATCAAGTCGGCCATCCGCCGCACCGCGCCGGGCCACGACGTGGTCATCACCGAGATCGGCGGCACCGTGGGCGACATCGAATCGCTGCCATTTCTCGAGGCCATCCGCCAGTTCCGCCAGGAAGTGGGGCGCGACAACGCGCTCTTCATGCACCTTACGCTGGTGCCCTTCATCGCGGCCGCCGGTGAGGTGAAGACCAAGCCGACCCAGCACAGCGTGCGCGAGCTGATGCAGATCGGGATCCAGCCGGACATCCTGGTGTGCCGCAGCGAGCAGGCGCTCTCCGCCGACATCCGGCGCAAGATCGCGCTCTTCTGCAACGTGGACTTCTCCTGTGTCATCGAGAGTCCCGACGTGGCATCCATCTACGAAATCCCGCTCCGCTTCCACGACCAGCGGCTCGACTCGGTGGTCTGTGAGCGGCTGCGGCTGGATACGCCCGAGCCGAATCTCGAGCCGTGGGCGGCGATGGTGGAGCGGGTGCTCCGCCCGTCGCGCGAAGTCCGCATCGCCGTCGTCGGCAAGTACACCGACCTGCATGATGCCTACAAGTCGGTCCAGGAGGCGCTCATTCACGGCGGCATCGCGCACGATGCGCGCGTGCGGATCGAGTGGGTCGCGAGCGACCGCTTTGCGGATCAGGCCGCGGCCGGCGAGGTCCTGGACAATTTCGATGGATTGCTGGTGCCCGGCGGCTTCGGCGAGCGTGGTGTCGAGGGGATGATCGAGGCCATTCGCTGGGCGCGGGAGCACGAGCTGCCGTTCTTCGGCATCTGCCTCGGGCTGCAGGTTGCCATCATCGAATTCGCGAGGAATGTCTGCGGTCTCGAGGACGTGAACAGCACGGAATTCGAGCCTGACTGCGGGACACCCGTCATCGCGCTGATGGCCTCGCAACGGGACATCTCGTCCATGGGCGGCACCATGCGGCTGGGCGCCTACGCAGCGCGGCTCCGTCCCGGCTCCAAGGTGGCGCAGGCCTACGGCACCAACGAGATCAGCGAGAGGCACCGGCACCGCTGGGAAGTCAGCAACGCCTACCGCGACGTGCTGGCCGAGTTCGGGCTGCGGCTCTCCGGGCAGTCGCCCGACGGCGGACTCGTCGAGGTGATCGAGCTTCCCGACCATCCCTGGTTCCTGGGCTGCCAGTTCCATCCGGAGCTCAAGTCACGGCCCACACGGCCGCATCCGCTGTTCGCGGCCTTCGTTGGCGCGGCGCTCCAGCGCCACGCCGATCGGGGGCGGCTTCCGGGCCGCGTAGAACTCGCGACCAGCGCACCCTGATGCGCGGCGTCGCCCTCCTGCCGGCAGCGCTGCTGCTCGCCGCCTGCTCGGGCGACTCCACCAGGCCTACGGGCGCCTTCGCCGAGGCCGACAGCGCGGACATGCGCATGCTCGGCTTCGACTACAACGTCTCGCGCAACGGGATCCGCCGCAGCCGGCTGGAAGCGGACACGGCGTACTTCTATGATGCGCAGCAGAACAGCATCCTGCGGCACGTCCGGGCAACGTTCTTCAATGATGCCGGGGCGCCCAAGGCCACGCTGACCGCCGATCGGATGAACTACAATCTCCGCGACGGCTCCATGCGCGCCGAGGGCAACGTGATGCT
>DAIMFY010000024.1:0-14794 GCA_036724295.1 Gemmatimonadales bacterium
CGGTCAACCTGGCGCGCGCCCACGTGCACGGCCCGGTGCTGATCGTCTTCGTGGACACCGTGTTCGAGGCAGACCTCACGCTGGTGAACCGTACCGACGCCGACGGGATCATCTGGGCCAAGGAAGTCGAGGACTACCAGCGTTTCGGCGTGGTGGTCACCGATGACAAGGGCTACATGACGAGGATCGTCGAGAAGCCGTCGGAGCCGATTTCACGGCTCGCCAACATCGGGCTGTATTTCATCCGTGATACCGAGGCACTCTGGGCCGGGGTGGATCATGTGCTGCACTCGCCCGCCAACAAGGGCGAGTACTACCTCACCGACGCCTTCCAGTACATGATCGAGCAGGGTCGCCGGATCCTTACGGCGGAGGTGGGCGGCTGGTATGACTGCGGCAAGCTGGACACGCTGCTCGAGACCAATGAAATCCTGCTGCGGAAGGGCCGAGCCCATCACCGCGACTATCCTGGCGTCACGATCCACGATCCCGTGCGGATCGAGGACGATGTGCAGATCGAGTCCAGCACCATCGGCCCGAACGTGACGATCGAGGCCGGCTCGCGCATCCGCGGCAGCCAGCTCAGTCACATCATCACGGGACGCGACTGCGCCATCGTGAACGCGCAGCTCAGCCATTCGATGCTGGGCAACGGCGTAGCGATCGAGGGGCTGAACGGGTCCGCGTCGCTGGGCGATCATTCGGAAGTCCGGACCCGCTGACCGATGAGCTCCGTGGATGATCTCTGCCGCTCCTACCTCGACCTCAAGTGGCATTTCGATCCATCCGACGCGAGCAGCGACGGCGTGCCGGCCCAGGATGCCCGGCTTGGCAGCTTCGACCCGGAATCGATGCGGGCGCACCTGGCTGCCTTCCGGTCGCTCGAAGGCGCCATCGAGGAGCTGGAGCCGCCCGATCTTGCCAGCGAAATAGACCGCACCGCCCTGCTGGACGACCTGCGGACACTCGTGTTCCGGTTCGAGCACGAGCGGCCCCATGAGCGGAACCCGGGATTCTGGCTGACGCACCTGTTTGAGGGCATCTTCAGCCTGCTGGTGCGCCAAGGGCCCCTGGCCGAACGCGCGCCCGCCGCGCTCGAACGGCTCAAGGCCGCACCCGCGTTCCTGGCGCAGGCATCCGCAACGCTGAATGAACCCCCGATCGTATTCGTGGATTCGGCGCTGGCCGCGCTGGGCGGTGGTGGAGAGCTGATCGCGCGCGCCGTCAGCGCGCTCGGCGATGCCGCTCCCGGCATCGCCGGTGAATTCGAGGCTGCCGGCCGGGAAGCGCTCGAGGCGCTGGCCAGCTTCGGCCGGGCGCTCGGCACCGAGATCCTGCCGTCCGAGGACCCGCGCGCCTACGCCGTCGGTGAGGAGCAGTTCGAGCGGCGCCTGCATCATGAGCACGCCATTCGCGGCGGGGCGCCCGAGCTGTGGCGCTACGGCATGCATCTCATCGAGGACACCCAGGAGCGCCTCAAGGCGACCGCCCGGCGGCTCGGCGGCTCGGCGGACTGGCGGGGCCAGCTGGAACGGCTGCGCGAGTCGGCGCCCGCGAGCGACATGCTGGGCGCCTACCGCGACGAGGCGGAGCGGAGCCGCCGCTTCATCGAGGCGCACGCACTGGTACCCGTCACCAGCGTGCCGCTCGACATCACGCCGACGCCAGGCTTCCTCCAGTCACTGGTGCCGTTCGCCGCGTACCAGCCGCCACCGGTCGAACTGGGCGGTCCTGCGCTGTTCTTCGTGACGCCGCCGTCCGACGGCACCGTGGCGGTGCAGTGTGTGCATGAAATTCCCTCGATCGTGATCCACGAGGCATATCCGGGCCATCACACCCAGGTGACGGCGGCGCAGGCACTGCGCTCCGAGGTGCGCCGGCACGTGCGCACGCCCGTCAACGTGGAGGGCTGGGCGCTGTACGCGGAAACGCTCATGTTCGACGCCGGCTACTTCGCCACGCCGGAAGCCCAGCTCTTTCACCTGAACGACCTGCTCTGGCGGGCGGTGCGGATCATCGTGGATGTGGGACTCCACACCCGGGACATGACGCCCGCCGAGGCGGTGAACCGGATGACCGACACGCTTCCGATGGAGCGCCGGAAGGCCGAGGCCGAGGTGCGACGCTACTGTGCCATGCCCACGTACCAGCTGTCCTACGCCATTGGCCGGCGCGACCTGCTGGCGCTGCGCGAAGCCTGGCGCGCCCGCGCCGGCGCCCACGCGCCGCTCGCCGATTTCCATCGCGAGCTCTTCACCTATGGCGGATTGCCCTTCGCGCTGGCGCGCTGGGGCATGGGGCTCGACCCATGAAGATCACCGTGCTCACCTCGGTCGAGACGGTGCGCCCCACCCAGGAAGACCTGGACGTGGTGGTTGCCCAGGTGGTGCGCGCGCTCCGGAAGCTCGGTCACAGCGTCTCGGTGCTGCCCCTGTTCAGCGATGTGCCCGAGTTCATCAAGGGACTGTCCCGGCGAAAGCCGGAGCTGGTCTTCAACATGGCCGAGATGTTCGGTGACAGCGTCATGGGCGACATGCTGGTCGCGGCGCTGCTGGAGTCCCAGGAAGTGCGCTACACCGGCGGCGGCCCCGGGGACCTGTACCTCAGCCAGGACAAGGGCCTCAGCAAGAAGCTGCTGGACTACGAGGGGATCCTGTACCCACGCTTTGCGGTGTTCTCGCAGTCCGAGGGGTTCGAAACCGGCGGCAACCTTCGCATGCCGCTGTTCGTCAAGCCGCTTCGCGCCGACGCTTCCATTGGCATTGCCGCCAACTCGCTGGTGCATGACACCGGTGCGCTGATGAAGCGGGTCGCCGCCATCCATCGCGACTTGAACGACTCGGCGCTCGCCGAGGAGTACATCGAGGGCCGCGAGTTCTACGTTGGCATCCTTGGCAACAGCAAGCCGCTCGCCATGCCGCCGGTGGAAGTGGACTTTACCGGCTTCCCCGAGGACCAGCCGAAGATCCTCGACAGCCGGGCCAAGTGGAATATCCGGAGCAAGGAGTACAAGGGCACCAACAGCGTCATCGCGGAACTGCCGGACGAGCTGCGGGCCAGGCTCATCAAGGTTTCGATGGATGCGTACCGCGCGCTGCGGGTGCGCGATTACGGACGGGTGGATCTCCGGCTGACCGGCACCGGCGAGATCTATGTGCTCGAGGTCAACGCAAGCTGCTATCTCGAGGAAACCGCGGAGTTCGCGATGGCGGCGCGGGCGGCAGGCATGAGCTTCGAAGAGATGATCGGGAAGATCGTGGACGCGGCGCTGGAGCGTTACGGCAAGTAGGCGCCCCGATGGATGAAGTTCATCGCGAGTGCGGTGACGAACGTGGTCACCGCCACCCGCGCCTGCTCCTCGCGCGACGCGTCGTAGCCCAGCCCCAGTGTGGTGGCCCGCTCGGCGAGGTGCCGCACCAGGAGGCTGGTACGTTCGGGGAAGTGGCCGGTCCAGCGGAAGATGCTGCTCATGAGGTCGCGCTCGAGGCGCCGGAGCAGCGTGGCTGCGGGCATGAGCGGATGCGCCGCGTCGGCCTGATGGAGCGTGAAGTCGCGGAAAATGGCACGCAGCGCGCCGTCGATGCCGGGCGGCAGCTCGTCCCGCAGGTCTTCGGCGTCGTCGTAGAAGTCTTCCAGGGTGTAGGCGATCTCGGCCACATCTTCGTCGAGGGCGTCGTCGGTCACGATCGGGGCCGTGTCGCGCACCCGGGAAATGATCCGGTCGCAATACTTGAGCTTGGCCAGCGCCACCGGCCAGGCCCGATAGTCGGCGTACCAGTCGAGGCCCGGTGTCATCCACACCGCAAAGGTTTCCGACCAGTCTTCGTCGGGATGCTTCTGGGCGTACCAGCCCGGGAGATGGCGCACGTGGCGCCGGCTGAAGGGCTGGGGCGTGTAGTCGTCCTCGTAGGGCTGGCTGATGGAGCCGAACAGCTTGACCCACTCTTCCGAATCATAGAGCCGATACGCGTAGTTCATGACGTGCCCCATCTCATGCCGGAGATAGCGCAGGACATCGTCACGGTCGAGCCCCTCGATTACGCCGACCCGCTCGCGGTGGAGCTTCATCAGCTCCGTGTCGGCCAGGTAAAACGGGATGGCAATGGAAATGGTCTCGAACGGCACACCCCATTCAGACGAGAGATAGAAGCGCGGGCGCAGGCGGATGCCGCGCGCGTCCAGCTCGCGCAGGAAATCCGCGACAATCGGCTCGAGCCGGGTGCCTCCGATGGTAAGGCCGAGGTCCCGGATCGGGGTATCCCAGAGGTTGGTTTCCTGGAAGCTCAACTGGGTCTGATCCATGGCGGAAAATAGTCGAGACGGACAGGGCGGGCAGGACGGGCGGGACGGACAGGTTGTCGTTCCGCGCCCGGTCCGCGGGCTCGGGTTTGTTTCATTATTTAACGATTTTGCCAGTGAGATGGTCTACCCGGTCCTCCCGGCGTTTGTGCTGACGCTGGGGGGCGGACCGGTGGCCCTGGGGGCGCTGGACGGGGCGGCGGACCTCACCTCGGCGGCGCTCAAGTGGGTAAGCGGCCGGCTCTCGGACCGGCCAGGATGGCGGAAGCCGCTGATCCTGGGCGGCTACCTGAGCGCCGTGCTGATCCGGCCGCTCATCGCCGTGGCCAGTGCCGCCTGGCAGGTGATCGGCTTCCGGGTGGTGGACCGGATCGGGAAGGGGCTCCGGACGCCACCCCGGGATGCGCTCATCGCCGACCTCACGCCGGCGGCCTCCCGGGGCCGTGCCTTCGGCTTCCATCGCGCGGCCGATCATTTCGGGGCCGTGCTTGGTTCGCTCGCCGCGTGGGCGCTGCTCATGCGTGGCACCGATGTGCATCGGGTGATCGAGCTCAGCCTGCTCCCTGGCGTGGCGGCATTTCTGGTGCTGGCGGTGGTGCTGCGGAGCGTGCGCCCACAAGAGGCGAAGCGTGTCGTGCAGTCGCCGGAGGCAACCGGCCGAGTCTTCTGGATGCCGGTCATCGTGCTGGCGCTGGTGGTGCTGGCACGGATGCCGGAAGCATTGCTGCTGCTCCGGCTTCAGGACGCTGGTGTAGCGGTCGCCGTGATTCCGCTGGTGTGGGCGGGACTGCATGTGATCAGAACGGCGGCGAGCTATCCTGGCGGCGTGCTGACCGACCGGCTGGGCGCCAAGTGGAGCGTGGCCATCGCCGGCCTGCTGGCGGCGCTGGTGATGGCCGGGTTTGCCCTTGAGCTGAGTGAGGCAGCCGCGATTATTGTGATGCTCACCTTCGGGCTCGTCGCCGGCTTTTCGGAGCCCGCCGAGCGTGCGCTGGTCTCGCGGCTTTCTCCCAACACGCTGGGCCGAGGCTTCGGGGCGTATCACGCAGTGGTCGGAATTGCCGCGCTGCCGGCAGCGCTGATCTTCGGTTTTCTGATGCAGCGTGAGGGGAATGCGGTCGCGTTCGGCGTGTCGGCGGTAGCGTTGGCAGTGGCGACGGGGGTGTGGGTGGGTATGGGGGCTGAAGGCTGAGAGCTGCTGGTCAACGGTCAATGGTCGACGGTCGCCGGTCAACGCACGATCCACGACCTCACCCGAACGTCACCCCGACGAACGTCGGGGTCCAGCTCGGGATGTTCGCGTGGCACCTCAAAGCCTGTCGGACAGCGGTGCCGTATGCATTGCTCCGCCCATGGTACCGGTGTCGGTTGGCTTTCGTTGGCCAGCCGCGTATCGCTCTCTGGATCCCGACGTTCGTCGGGATGACGATCAGACGAGCTTCGGCTCGCGCGACCAACACTCAGCAGTCGACAGTCAACCGGCATCAGCCAGCAGCTTGCAGTCCACGACCCATGACCCGGAACCCATATGCGCCATCTGAAAATCCTCTTCCTCCTGCTCTTCCCCGCAGCGCTTCCTGCCCAGCAGTCATGGCAGACATTCACCCGCCAGCTGGACTCTCTCGCTCGCGCCGATGGCGTTGTCGGCTGGAGTGCGGTGCGGGTGGAGAACGGGAAAATAGCGGCGCGGGATGACCAGGGCTGGGCAGATCGCGAATCGAAGTTGCGGGTGGGGCCTGGCATCGTGTTCCACTACGGCTCCATCACCAAGACGCTTACCGCGATTGCCATCATGCAGCTCGCCGAGCAGAAGCTGATCGGGCTGGACGATCCGATCGTCAGGTATGTGCCGGAGCTCCGGCGGGTGCACGATCCCTTTGGCGCGATCGACAGCGTGACCATCCGCATGCTGCTGTCCCACAGCAGCGGTTTCCAGAATCCAACGTTTCCCTGGCGGCGCTACGAGAGCTGGGAGCCGTTCGAGCCCACCGAATGGTCCCAGCTTGCGGGAATGATGCCCTATATGTCCCTGCGGTTCCGGCCCGGCTCGCGCTATGGCTATTCCAATCCCGGCTACGTCTTCCTCGCGCAGGTGATCGAACGCGTGACCGGCGATCCGTGGGAAGGCTACATCCACAAGAACATCTTCCAGCCGCTCGGGCTTACCGAGAGTTCCTTCCGGCATTCACCCTGGTATCTGGCAGCGCGGCGTTCCGGCAACTACACCGTCCAGCGTGACAGCGCCTCGGGCCGGGACTCCGCCGTCGCCAACGCGCGCGAGTTTGATCCCGGCATCACCGTGCCCAACAGCGGCTGGAATGCACCGCTTCGCGATCTTGCCACCTACATCGGCGTGCTCTCGGCGATCGCCAAGGGTGACTCGTCCTGGTCGCAGAAGCTCCTGCCTGCCGCATCACTCCGCAGCATGTGGGAACCGAAGCACCGGATCTCCGGCAATGAATACAACGCCGGCAGCGACAACTGGATGGGGATGGGCTTCTTCGTTTATCACCGCGGCACGAGCACCATCGTGGGGCACACCGGATACCAGGCGGGCTTCCGCTCGCTGCTGTTCCTCAATCCGGCCACAGGCCGAGCGGTGATCGCCGTGTTCAACACCGACAACAGTGCGGACGACCGCGCCTCGGGCGAACGGCTGCACCTCATTGAAGAGGCGGCGTTGCGGGTGGTGGAATGACAGGACGGGCAGGACGGGCAGGACGGGCAGGACGGGCAGGAAGGATCTGCTGGCCTGTTCTCGAGACAGGAGAGAAACATGCGGTTGCAGTGCGACTGGCTATTGCTCGTGCTCCTTGGCAGCGTGGCGTGCGCCGATGCGACGCCACAGGTACACGGCGTGGTCCTGGACAGCGTCGCGACGATTGTTCTCGCCGAGCCGGACTCGGCGCCCTTGAACCGGGTCATCGGTTTACTCCATGCCGCTGACGGTTCGTGGTACCTGTCTGACAATGGCAACGACCAGGTCAGCCATTTCAGCGATCGAGGGGCATTCGTCGGCCATCTGGGCAGGGCGGGACAAGGGCCCGGCGAGTTTGAGGCACCACAAGATATTGTCCAGCTCTCGGATGATACGCTTGCGGTAGCGGACATGATGGCCCAGCGGATTACCCTGTTCGTCAACGGATCGCCGGACACGGCAATCAATCTTCCAGTGAATCCGCAGAGCATGGTCGTGCGGGGCGATACGGGGTGGATCGAGGATGTGGACGTGGCCACGAGAACCGCGTTGCTGCGGTGGGACCGCCAGAAGAACACGTTCGCGCGTCTGGCCCCAGTGCCGTCCGACTTCAGCGACGGCAGCGTACTGGCGGCGACTTTTGGCAGCGGCCAGACCGTGGCATGGCCCGACTCCCTCCTGCTGGTTCTAGATGGATACGCCTGGGCTAGGCTCTACCGGCCTGATGGTACGGCGCTGGACTCGTTCACGATTCCCGCACGGTTGCGGCGCGGGACGCCGCTGGATCTGGCGCAGCGGCTGGCACAGCAGCGCGATTTTGCCGCCATGTTCTCTGCAGCATCCTGGCTCTTTGGCGCCGCGGACATTGGCGACGGTGCGATTGCGCTAATGCATGGTGACCAGGACTTCGACATTCAAACCCGCAAAATTGTGAACCCGCGCAGCTATCTGACGCTCCTGGATCGTGCGACACATCGAGCCTGTGTCGATCTTCCGATGCCCGTCTCGGGTGATGTTCTTCCCGTCGTGGCGTTCGGGCACGACACGCTGTACTTGCTCGACCGCCGCATCACCGACGCTGGAGGGCTGACGACGACGATTACGTCGTACCGGCTGCATCCCGACGCCTGCCCTGCAGAGGCCGTGATGGAGTTCTGAGGGCTTGCGGGTCGGCGGTGAACGGTCATCGGTCAACGCTCCACGGTCGACCCGCGACCCGCGACCCGCAGCCAGCGACCTTGGTCCACCGGCCTGTCTCGCCCGTCTCGCCCGTCTTGCCCGTCTTGCCCGTCTTGCCCGTCTCGCCCGTCTCGCCCGTCTCGCCCGTCTCGCCTGTCTCGCCCGTCTTGCCCGTCTTGCCCGTCCTGTAGGCTCGGCGTACGTTCAGCCCCATGCTGCCACCTCAATTCGGCTTCGGCCAGCAGCCCGACTGGGAAGGGGATGCCCCGGAATCCCGGGGCACGGCGCTCGCCGAGCCGCAGACCCAGCCAATCATCCCCAAGGGATTCCGGGGCAAGACTGCCATCGTCACGGGCGGCGCCACCGGCCTGGGCCGGGCTGTGGCCCACGAGTTTGCCCGCCTCGGCTGCAATGTCGCCTTCTGCTATGTGAACCTGCCCGGCCGAGACGTGACCGAGCAGGCGCTCCTCACCGAGACCTCATTGAGCAGCTTCGGGGTCGGGATCTTTGCCGCCAAGTGTGACGTGCGCGACCGGGACGCAGTCGAAGCCTTCGTCGAAGCTGTCAAGAGAAAGCACGGCGCCGTTCATTACCTGGTGAACAACGCTGGCATCGCCAATGACGGCGCGCTCTGGCGGCTCTCGGAGCACGCCTGGCGCGAAGTGGTCGACACCAACCTCACCGGCACCTTCCACTGTATCCGCGCGGTCGCGCCCAGCTTCCGCGAGCAGCGCTGGGGCAAGGTGGTGAACATCAGCGCGCACCAGACCCTCCGGCCCGGGTTCGGTGTGGCCAACTACGCCGCCAGCAAGGCGGCCATCGAGGGCCTCACCCGCGCCGCCGCCGTGGAACTCGGCCCCGCCAACGTGAACGTCAACGCCGTCGCGCCCGGCTTCATCCGCACCGAGCGGATGAGCATGCTGCCCACCGAGGTGGTCGACAAGGCTCGCAAGCACAGCGTCCTCGGCCGGCTGGCCGAGCCCGAGGACGTGGCCCGGGTGGTCAGTTTCCTCTGCTCCGACTCCGCCCGGCACATCACCGGGCAGACATTGGTGGTGGATGGGGGGATTTCGCTGGAATAGGTCGTCGGTCATCGGCCTTCGGTCTTCAACTGCTCCCGACGACCCGGGGAGTTACGACCTACGACCTGTCCGAAGACCGAAGACGGACGACCGAAGACCGAAGACCCATTATCTTCCCCCCATGCACCTGCCCCATCGCCTGCTCCTGGCCACCGTTCTCCTCGCCGCGGCCGCACCGCTTCGTGCGCAGGAGAGCAAGTTCCTGAACCACCAGCTCAATGTCATGCCGCTGGCGGGGCAGAAGATCGCCCTCCTGCCCATCACCTACGTGGTGGCCGACCCGGCTGTCACGGCCGACAGCGCATGGCAGCCGTGGAGCGACCGGGTGCCGGCGCTTCGCCGAGCCGATTCGCTGGTGGACGCCGAGCTGGTGGCGCGGTCACCCGAGATCAACTGGGTCCTGCCCGCCGAGTTGCGCAAGATTTCGCGTCGTGCCGGTGGGATGCTGGCGAGCCCGGACGAAATGGGCCAGGCAATGCTCCGGAACGAAAGCCTCAAGGACGTACCTGACAACCTCGCGGCGCCGCTCCGGAAGTTTGTGGCACTGGCTGGTGGCCGCGTGGTGCTGGTTCCCGCGGCGCTCGGCTTTTCCCGTGAAGCTGATGGACACTGGCGCGCCGATCTTTCCCTCGCACTCGTGGATGCCCGCAGGGCATCGATCGTCTGGCGCTCGCTCGCCGTGGGACGTGGCACCACACCGGACATCGCGGTCCAGCGCGCCGCCGCCTCCGTTTTTCCCTGAGATCCTTACATGGCATTTGACGTCACCCTGATTCCCGGCGACGGTATCGGACCCGAGATCACCGAGGCGGCTGTCGCGGCGCTCGAAGCGACCGGGGCCACCTTCGCGTGGGACCGGCAACTTGGCGGCATGGCGGCAGTCGCCTCGGTGGACACTCCGCTTCCGGACGCCACGATTGCGAGCATCCGTCGCACCGGGGTTGCACTCAAGGGTCCGCTGACGACGCCGGTGGGCGAGGGCTATCGCTCGGTAAACGTTGGTCTCAGGAAGGAATTCCAGCTCTACGCCAACGTCCGGCCCACCCACAGCATCGTGCCTGGCGGGCGGTTCGAGAACGTGGACATCGTGCTGGTGCGCGAGAACCTGGAAGGGCTCTACGTCGGCGTCGAGCACTACGTCCCCGTGGGCGACGATCCCAGGGCGGTCGCCGAGTCGCTCGCCATCGTCACCCGGGTGGGGTGCGAACGCATCGTGCGGCATGCGTTCGAGTACGCGCTGGCGCACGGCCGCACCAAGGTCACCTTCGTCCACAAGGCCAATATCCTCAAGGCCGCGAGCGGGCTCTTTCTCGAATCGGCGCGCAAGATCGGCAAGGAGTATGAAGGCCGGGTGGACTGCAACGATCTCATCATCGACAACGCCGCCATGCAGCTGGTGATGCGTCCGGAGCAGTTCGATGTCATCGTTACCACCAACATGTTCGGCGACATCCTGAGCGACCTGATCTCGGGGCTCGCCGGCGGCCTGGGGCTGGCGCCCGGCGCCAACATCGGGAAGAACGCGGCCATCTTCGAGGCGGTCCACGGCAGCGCGCCCGACATTGCCGGGAAGGGTGTGGCCAATCCCTCGGCGCTCATGCTGGCTGGCGCCATGATGCTGGACCATCTTGGGGAGAGCGACCGCGCCACGCGGCTTCGCGCGGCGATAGAACAGACGATCGTGGTCGACAACATCCGCACCCGCGATCTCGGGGGCACCGCTACGACGAAGGACTTCGGCCGTGCAGTTTCCCAGCGGCTTCGCTGAGGTTCCCTGCGCCCGCTGCGGGACGTTCGTCAAGGGGATCCAGTTCGGGGACCTGTGCCCGGACTGCCGTCGCCGGCGGTCGATCCGTGCAAGTCGCTACGCCAGACTCATCTCCCTCGCGGTGACCGCGGGCTTTGCATTCTATGTCGCGACCCGCGCGGCACCGTCCCGGACCGGCCGGCTCTGGCTTGCCGCCGGCGCGATCATCATCTACTTCATTACCCGCAAGGTCTCGTACGGTGCGCTGATGCGGCACCTGCCTGACTGACACTGCGAGAGGTCTTCATGTCCCGAACGCGACCCCTGCTCGCCGCCCTCGCGCTCGCGAGCGCCGCGCCGCTCTCCGCCCAGCAGAGCCTCACCATCTACAACGACGGCCGCGTGCTGATGCGGCAGTCCTTCGACGTGAAGGTGCCCAGCGGCACGTCGCGCGCCTCGGTCAACCTGGGCGCGGCTGACCCGGCCTCGGTCTTCGCGCTCGATCAGGGGGTGAGCATTACACACGCCTTGTTCGAGGGTATTCTCTCCGAGGGCGACGTCATCCGCCGGGCGGTGGGCAAGGAGATCCGCTTCGTCACACTCCGGCCATCAGGCAACGGCGCCGTGCCCGACACCATCCGGGCGACAGTGCTCAGCGCCGATCCGCTTCGGCTCCGACTGCCCGACGGCTCGGTCACGTTCAGCATGCCCGGCCACGCGCTCTATCCCGCGGAGCTCGCAGGCGGTGAACCGACGCTGGTGCTCGGGCTCGCCAGCACGTCAGCGCTCGATCGGCTGCGGCTAGGATACTTCACCCAGGGTGCGCGCTGGAGTGCCGGCTATGCGGTGATCCTGGAGAAATCCGGCGCGCGCGTGAGCGGGACGGCGGCACTGAGCTCCGACGCGCTCGCGGTCCAGGACGCCGATGTCCAGCTCCTGGCGGGAGATGTGGGCAATGCTGCCGCGCCGCAGCCACCGCGTCCGCTTTACGCAGCGCGCGACATGGCCATGGCCAAGGCGCAGGAGTCGGCTGGCGCGGCGGAGCAGCGGGTGGGAGAATTTCACCTGTACACGCTCGCCGGCAAGCAGACCCTCAAGCCGGGCCAAACCACGCTGGTGTCACTCTTTGCGCCGGTCATGACGCCGTACGAGAAGATGTACCTGGTGCGGGGTTCCGTTCCCTATTGGGGATACCTGCCTCAGACTGGTGACGAAGGCGATGTGCCGGTGAGCATCACCTATACGCTCGAGCGCGAGCGGAAGACGCCGTTCGGCGAGACGCCGCTGCCGGCAGGTGTAGCGCGGGTCTATCAGGCCGACGACGCGGGCCAGCTGCAGCTCGTCGGAGAGGCAGCGGTGGATCACACGCCCGCCGGCGAAGATCTCCGCCTGGATGCCGGCACCGCGTTCGATCTCACGGCCAAGCGGGTACAGACCTCCTACACCACGCGGCGTGACAGCACCCGGGGTACCTGGCGCACCACCGCCACGGCCGACTATCGCGTGACCATCAGCAATGCCACTGATTCGGCTGCCACAGTCGTGGTCGAGGAGCGCCGCGCCGGCGAATGGGCAATCATGTCGAGTTCGGTTCCAGCCGAGAAGTTGTCCTCAACCGCCACCCGCTTCAGCGTCAAGGTTCCCGCGCGGGGCGAGGCGGTGCTCACGTACCGGGTGCGAGCCGTCTGGTGACTGTCGCCCTGCTGCATCTTTCGGATGTCCACTATGGCGTGGATGCCCAGCTCGACCAGCTCGAAGCGATCGAGGGGGTTGCCTCATCGATCGCGCCGGACGCAGTGGTACTGTCGGGTGATCTTTCGCAGCGCGCACGCCACGGCGAGTTCCAGGCGGCCCACGCGCTGCTCAAGCGCCTGAGCGCAACCGCGCCGACGCTGGTAGTCCCCGGTAACCACGACGTCGAGTGGTGGAAGAGCCCCATGCACCTGCTGGGCACCGAGCGGCTCTACACCAAGTACCGGCGATGGTTCGGCCAGAATCTCACGCCCACGCTCGAGATTCCGGGGGCCGTGATCGCCGGTGCGCTCAGCGCCTGGGGCGTGGCACCCGGCTCCATGACCTGGAACCTGCGCGACCTCGCGGTGAAGGGCCACCTGCCTCGCTCCGAAACCACGCGCGTGAAGGCGACCTTCGCCCAGGCGCCAGCCGACGCGGCGCGTGTGCTCGTCATGCACCACAACGTGCTGCGCGGTGGCATTTCGGAGCGGATGGGGCTTGCCCACTACAGCGATGCCCAGCGGCGGATCGCCGAGACCGGGGCGGACGTGGTGCTGTGCGGCCACGACCACCAGGAAGGAGCGGGGCAGGTCGGGAACGTCGTGGCGATCAGCACTGCCGGTACGCATACGTCGCGCACCCGCGGTGGCCGCCCCAGCGTGTTCAACGTGGTGACCATCAAGCCCAGCAGCGTCGAAATCCAGCATTACCGCTGGGAGGCGGACCGGCGCGAGTTCGTCCCATCCGACCGCCACAGCTTCGCCCGGCGCAAGGGCGAGGCGGCGGTGTCAGTGGCAGGAGGCGGGGGGGCGTTGTGACAGGGCGGACAGGGCGGGCAGGACGGGCAGGGCGGACAGTGGTCGACGGTCGACCGTTGACCGCTGACCGTTGACCGTTGACCGTTGACCTCTTCGCAGTCGGCGCTTCCATTCAAGGCAGGCTGCGAGCCCTCGGCCTCCACTCGCTGGACCGAGTTGTGCTGCACCGCAATCGCGTCGTGCTGCTCAGCTACAGCGGCGGGGTGCTGCGCATTCACGCTGGTTACGTCGAGGCGCCGGACGATGTATTGCAGGCCATCGTACGGTTCCTGTCGCCCTTTGTGCGGCGGCGAGAGCGGCTCGCGGCACGGCAGCGGTTTCTGGCATTCCCACTCGATCATGGGGCATCCGCGCCTCGGCGGCCTCCAAGGGTTCCTCCGGGCGACCTGGCGTGGATCGAGCGCCTTCGCGTCGCCCATCGGCGCCTCAACGACGAGCACTTCGAGGGCAGGCTGGGCGAGCTGCCGTTTCGGTTGAGCGGGCGTATGCGGCGCCGGCTGGGGCATGTGACCGTGAGCCGGGAGACCAATGAGGCCGTGGAAATCGCGCTCAACCGCCACCACGTTCAGCGTGATCCCTGGCCGGAAGTCCTGGATACCCTGCTGCATGAAATGGTGCACCAGTGGCAGGCGGAATCTGGACGGAGGGTGGATCATGGGGCGGAGTTCAGGCGGAAGCTGGCCGAGGTGAACGGTCGACGGTCAACGGTCAACCCGTCATTGCGAGGAGGGCCCGCAGGGCCCGACGAAGCAACCGGGTCGTCTGGATCGGGACGCCGGCGACCCGGTTGCTTCGTCGGAGGCGATGCCTCCTCCTCGCAATGACGCATCAGGCGAGCTTCTCGCCCCACGCCCCACGCCCCACGCCCCACGCCCCACGCCCCATTATATTCCCCCTCTCAGATCGAACCCGATTTCCGGAGCTCGCATGGCCACCGCAGCACCCGCATCCCAGTTCACCGGCGTGGACTTCCTCAACCTCGATTCGCTGCTGTCCGAGGAGGAGCGCGCGGTTCGCGACACGGTTCGCGCATGGGTGGACGAGCACCTGATTCCGGTGATCGGTGAGGCGTACGTCGAGGGCCAGTTCCCGAAGCAGCTCATTGCCGGCATGGCGGAGCTGGGCTTCTTCGGCGCCAATCTTCCCGAAGAATACGGCTGCGCCGGGCTCAACAACGTGGCATACGGCCTCATCATGCAGGAGCTGGAGCGGGGAGACTCGGGAATCCGTTCCTTCG